>PXDI01000386.1 GCA_003565095.1 PVC group bacterium
GATAATTAACAATCACGTTTTCACCAATCCATACTCTTGCATCTCTATAAATATCTGAATGCCAACACTCCATTTCTCCAGCACTCCAATTACCAGCGGCCTTATGGGACGCTTATGAAACAAAACAATAATTTGAATGGAAAAATGATCATGATGTCTGATATATTCAAGATAATGATTAAGAATAAGTCACTTATAAGCGGACGAACAAAAGCATACAGCCATACAGTCTGTATCGGGCTGGTTGCGTGTTTGCAGCTTGCGGCGATTGACACAGCCATTGCAGAGGACTCCGGAGCCATCGACCAATTAACAGAGGCGTTTGGTGAGTTGCATATTGAACCGTTTGAATCTTTTATTGAAGATTTCTTGCAGAATATGCGGGAAGGACAGCATTTGACACAAGATGACCGGGAACGGGCAAACAGACGTTTTAGCTCATATTTCAATGAACTTTCCGCAAAACACGGGGTGCAAAGTAATTATCGCTTTGGAGAGCCGGACCGAACCGAGTTCTATGTAAATGCTGTAAAAATGGCAATTATCGATCCCAATAAGCATGGGGGCTGGCCAGTTCGCTCCGGCATAAGCAGGATGGTCTACCGGAACCTGCAGCAACAGATCAAAGAAGAGTTCGATGCATACCGGCTGCTAAGCGCTGCGCTTCCGGCGCTGCAGGAAACAGGCAACAGCGGATATGCTATTAAGGCTTTTGAGACTCTGCTGGAAAAGGATCCTTTTCTTGCAAAACACCTTGTCGGGTTGTCGGCCGCCAATTTGTTCAATGCCGACTGGCTGATTGACCATTATCTAGACAGCGGACGCAAAGACATGGCTCGCAAGGTTGGGGAAATGGCGGCAGGGATTGATCATTGGGCTGGCCCCAAGGTCTACGGTGAATTACTGGAACAACTTGGCAATCTTGACGAAGCCGGCGCTGTTTTTCGACGAGGATTTGAAACCTACAACTCAATCGGTCCGCTTGTTGATTTTTACAGCCGCAACGCGGAGTATTTATCCGCGGACGGTATATCCAATCGGCAACGGCTGGAAGATCTGGGTGAAAAGGTCTTTCCTGAAGGAATGCAGAAAGTAATGCCGCCCGGATTTAACGACCGGCCTGTCAATGGGGTTTTGATCCGGACCGGCAGTTCATTGTCACGCAGTTACGGATTGCATGCCGGCAGCGTGGTGGTTGCTGTTGACGGCATAAAGGTTGAGAATCTTCTTCAATATAACTATATGCGGTATATTGATTTACAGAACAAACGAATCCACCTGATTTTCTGGCATGACGGGAAATACGGTGAAGCCGCGGTATGGGCTGACGAACGCCGTCTGGGTGTAAATTTGCAGGACTACAGGAATTAGCCGAGGTGGTCTGATGAACAACATGACTTCTTCAGCGGTTTACCTGATCGTGCTGGATTCTGTGGGAATCGGCGCGGCACCGGATGCCGCGGAATACGGCGACAGCGGGGCCAATACCCTTGCAAACACCGCTGCGGCGGCCGGCGGACTTAACACCCCGGTAATGCAACGCTGGGGCCTTGGCAACATTCCCGCACTGCTGCCCGTAGGTCTTGATATCAAGGGAGTTGCGCCGACCACAAAGCCAACCGCATGCTACGGAGCCATGCAGGAACTCTCCTGTGGCAAGGACACAACAACCGGACACTGGGAAATGGCGGGCATCCTGCTCGAACAGTGTTTTTCTATCTTTCCGCCCGGACCACCGGCCTTCCCCGCAGAATTATTAAACGCTTTTTCTGCGGCCACCGGGAGAGCATGCCTCGGCAACTGCGCGGCAAGCGGAACTAAAATAATCCAACAACTTGGCGTTGAACATCTGCAATCCGGCAAATGGATTGTCTATACCAGCGCGGATTCGGTTTTTCAAATTGCCGCACATGAAGAAATAATACCGCTGCATGAATTATACCGCGCCTGCGATATAGCACGTGAACTATGCAATCCGCTGCACGTGGGCCGTGTTATTGCACGCCCGTTCACCGGCGGTCCCGCGGCTTTCACGCGTACCGGCAACCGACGCGATTTTTCCTACCCGCTGCCAGAACCAACCGTGCTTGATCATCTGAAAAACGCCGGCATCAATGTCACCACTGTCGGCAAGCTCGATGATATCTTCAATCACCGCGGCTTCCATCAGAGTATTCATGTCGAAACCAGTGCGGAGGCAGAGCAAGCAGTACTGGAACTGGCGGCCGGCGGCCCCGCCGGACTGGTTTTCGCCAATCTGATTGATTTCGACATGCTTTACGGACACCGGCGTAATCCGCACGGTTATGCGACGGCATTGGCTGAAACCGATAAGTTTCTTGGAAAACTTGAGCAATTACTCCGTCCAGGGGATCTGATTATTATTACCGCCGATCACGGAAACGATCCGACATTCCCCGGCTCAGACCATACCCGTGAGTTTGTTCCGCTACTGGTGCGTGGTGCTGAACCGCCGCGTTCTGTCGGCATCAGGCACGGCTTTTATGACATAGCAAAGTCGTTATGCGCCCATTTTGCCGTGCAAGCGGACGTCAAGGGCGAGAGCTTTCTGTAATGAAACCAACCGCATTCCAGACCGCAGTTTACCGCGTTGTCAGCAGAATTCCGCCCGGCCGGGTTGCTTCCTATAAACAGGTGGCGGCGGCGCTGAAATGCGGCTCCGCGCGCGCGGTCGGACAGGCACTGCGCTGTAATCCGTTTGCCCCGCAGGTTCCCTGCCATCGCGTAATCGCCGCCGACCTCAGTCCGGGAGGCTTTCAGGGCGCAGCGGCAGGCAGTACCGTGAAAAACAAACTGAATCTGCTGGCAAAGGAAGGTGTCCGCTTTGTCAACGGACGCCTCGCCGACCCGGGGCGCATGCTCGAAGGCTCATTTTTCTGGACGCGGGACTGATTTCAATGTTCAATGCCTTGTATGAAGGATGCGGATGCCAGTACACAGTTACAAATCGTGGTAATCGATGATGACCCGATGATGCTGGAAAGCATCGGTGCCGCGCTATCCAGCATTACTCAGAAGACCCGCACATTTCTCCAGCCGCTGGAAGCCATTGAGTGGATCAGGAAAAACGGCGCGGATATTGTTGTCTGCGATATCTGCATGCCGCGCTGTGACGGTTTCACCGTCCTCAAAAAAGTAAAAGAGGCCGCCCCGGAATGCGCCGTGATTTTTATCACTGCGTTCGGCCAGACCGATACTGCAGTACGCGCCCTGCGTGAAGGAGCCGCTGATTTCTTTCTGAAACCTTTTACGCTGGAGGATTTACAGGCGGCAATTGAACGAACAAGCCGTTTCCGTATTCTTGCCAAGCGTCAGGCCATTATGCAGGAAAACACCCATGCCCTGCATAACGAACGGAAAAACCATCATGGCAACCGCTACCTGATGATCAGCCGCAATCCGGTTATGCAACAAATGGCGCGTGACATTGTTTCGATTGCCGAAACCAATGCGACGGTCCTTATTCTGGGTGAGAGCGGGGTCGGCAAGGAGCTGATTGCCCATGCACTGCATGATTCAAGTCCACGCCGCAACCGGCCGCTGTTAACAGTGAACTGTCCGTCTATTCCGGAAGAACTTTTTGAATCGGAGATTTTCGGTCACCGGCGCGGCGCTTATACCGGCGCAACCGAAACACGTGAAGGTTATGTGGGGGCCGCCGAAGGCGGTACTTTGTTTCTGGATGAAATCGGCGATTTGCCGCTGCGTTCACAGGCGAAAATACTGCGGCTGCTTGAACAACGCGTTTACGCACCGGTGGGTGAACATCTTGAACGCGAAGCCGATGTGCGGATAATCGCCGCCACTAACCAGCATCTGGAAACCGCTGTGGAACAGAAACATTTCAGGGCCGACCTCTTTTACCGGCTGAGCGTCTGCACCATCCGTGTGCCGGCACTGCGGGAGAGACCGGAAGACATTCCGCTGCTGGCGGAATTTTTCGCCGTCCACTTTTCAGAAGAAACGGGACGCCATATCGAGGGTCTTGAGCAAAGCGCTATCGACCTGCTCACTGCCCATAGTTTCCCCGGTAATGTCCGTGAATTACGCAATATTATAGAAAGTGCCGTCATCCATGCCAGACATCCCGGCAAGCTCACAGCGCAAGACCTGCCGGCACTCAAAAGCCCCCCGCTTAACCCTCCGCCGCAAAAGGAAAACGCATCCGCAGCCGGATCAGTTTTTGGTTCGTTACGACTGGACGAAGTTGAAGAACAGTTGATCGATCAGGCGCTGCAGCAAACCGATGGTAATGTTTCGGCGGCGGCCAGGTTGCTGGGAGTTTCACGCGGAAAACTGCGCCGCCGCCTGGAAATGCGCAGTATACTGCATAAAACGCCGGAAAAGAGCACACCATGAACGAATTACTTTCAACTGCCGACATGCAGAATATGGATGAATGTTGCAACCGGCTGATCTCGCAGCTCGGCATTGACGGGAATATTGACGGAGTCTGTATTCTGGGCTCCGGCTGGGCAGACGGCGGCAAACATGCCGGCCGCGGGAAGTGCATCTCTTATGACCGGATTCCGGTACTGGGAAAGACCGGCGTGGACGGACATTCGGGACAGGCGGCAATCTGGAATGTGCAAGACCGGTGCTGGCTGGCTTTTGAGGGGCGGCGGCATTGGTATGAGGGCGCGGGCTGGGCTCCCTTGGCGTTTCCGGTATATGTTGCTCGTATTCTCCAGGCCGGTGCGCTGCTGCTTACCAACGCCGCCGGCGGACTGAATCCCAAACTGCAACGTGGATCATTTATGATTACCGCGGATCACATCAATGCGATGGGTGTCAATCCCTTGCAGGGAGCGCACAACCCTTTCTGGGGTGAACGTTTCCCGGATCAGTCTGTGCTGTACGACCAGAATATGCGCAAAACCGCGCTGGATGCCGCCCGGGAACTGAAGCTGGATGCCATGGAAGGGGTTTATATCGGTGTGGCGGGTCCGACTTATGAAACCCCCGCGGAAATTCGCGCTTTCCGTATGATGGGTGCCGACGCAATCGGAATGTCTACAGTTCCTGAAGCGATCCTGGGAAATGCCTGCGGCCTGCGGATTTGTGCGGTATCGCACATCAGCAACGTGGCGGCCGGAATAAGCGCGGATCGCCTCTCGCATTCAGATGTAATCGCCCTGCCGGAAAGCACCGCAGCCAAGATGGGCCGTTTTATTGCGGAGCTGCTTCCCAGGCTTTCAGCGTGTTAATATAACGCGGGTAACCCGGGCGCAGCTCCACGGCCGTACGCAATGCATCCCCCGCCTGCGCATGTTCGTTATTATTCCAGTATGCCCCTCCCAGCGCATGCCGGGTTTCGGCATCTGCGGGAGCCAATGCCACCGCCTGCTGCAAAAGATTCACCGCTTCCTCGTTGTCGCCTTCATGCATGGCGCAAATGCCGGCGCCCTGCCAGGCGCGCGCATTGCGCGCATTGAACAGACGGGCCGAATTGAAATAATGGCGCGCCCCGCTGATATCGCCGCGGCGCAGTTTTTCCACCCCCATATTCACTAGCGCACCGTCATGATCCGGACGCCGCAACAGGCAGGCATGATAACACTCAAGGGCTGAATCATGGTGCCCCATCAACCCATACACCGTGCCAAGACCGAACCACGCCTCCGCACTTTCAGGATTCAGTAGAATGGCTTCGGCAAACAGGCTGCCGGCAGCCTCCGCTTTACCGCGTACGGAAAGCGCGCTGGCGGCCAGCAGCTTGTGCTCAGCTTGAAAACTGAACGGCGCGACATGGCCGGCGGGAACCTGCGCCGCTGCCAGTGCCGCAAGCAGAACCGCGGCTGTCAACGTTCGCCTCCGCCATGTGCCGTTTCTTGCAACAGCATAAAGATGCAATACCGCCGCGCCGGCCAGAATATACAGCAAGGGCAGTACCGGCGCACGGTAGCGGGAGGTCACGAACACCACAACAATACTGGCGCAATACACCAGCACCACGCTGCCGATCCAGCGGCCGTTACGGCCCCACGCACCGCAAAGCGCCGCCACAAGGCCCGTAACAGCCAGCGGCAGCAGTATGCCGTTTGGCCACCATCCGCGGCGCACACCGCCCAGCAAAACCCGCAACACGCGTGAATCGCCGCGGGCGGTATAGATATCAAGATTGCGCGGAACTTCACGACCATTGAGCAGCACCAGCCCCTTATGCAACATCACACGTGCGGCCCGGACCGGTTGTGTTACCCAGAAGCGGACCGCCCGTGCAATAAAGAACCTATCAGCCTCCACGGAATCAGTTGCACCGTGATCAAACGGCATCAACAGCAACCGGTCCCAGTCAAGTCCGGGCCGGATCCAGATTGATGACGGATATTCCGGATTGTTGCCAAGATAAAGATTAATCCCGCCATTAATTGAGACCGGCACAAAGTATCCCGAGGCGACATAATTACGCGCTGTTACCGGGGCGATTGCCAGCAGCATGCCGCAGGTGACCGCCGCAAGCGCGCGCCGTCGTTCACGTACCGCCGCGCCAAGCGCGGTCCAGCCCAGCAGCAACGGCAGCAATAACAGCATATTCGCCAGCACCAGCGCACCCAGCCCGGCCGTCAACCCGGCCAGAAAACCGTAACGCGGAGCCCCCTCCTGTAAAAAACGCCCCCCCGCCAGCACCATGGCCAGCAGGGCCACTGAACCAAGTGCCGCCGGCAAGAGTTGCGCACTGACAAACAGCAGCGGCGCACACAATGCCACCAGCAATGGCGGCAGCCAGGCCAACCGCCAGCCCAGCAACTGCCGGGCCAGCAAGGCGGTCAACAAAGCGGTCAGAGCGGTTAATAACGAATGCACCACACGCACGCGTCCGGGATATGGGCCGGTCACGGCATATACCCCCCGCAGCCACCACACAAACAGCGGCGGCTGCCAGTATGGTTCGTCCAGATCGGGAGCGGTCTGGCCGGATGCCTGCTGATGGTAATAGGCGGCATCAACCAGCGGCAGCGACAGTGTCGGATCATGCCGGGTTTCATATACATAAAACAAATGGACCGCCAGCGCCAAAAAAACTGCCGCTGCAACAGCGCTCACTCCGGCTTTCTCCCCGGAAATATAATGCCAAACACGCTCCGGTTTCATTCCGCCACACTAACGCACATCCTAACACAATGACAATTGAAAACAATAAAGGGTACTGCTTGACGTGAGCGCAAAAACAGGACAGGCTATGAAGTAATTATGCATAGTACGCCGACAACTACACCTAGAATAAAAGTCGAGGCGGCACCCAGAACACAGGTGTTGCGCCCGCCACCGGTGCGCGGACAGAGCGACACTCTGGTTCTGACTCCCGATGAAGCCTCGATTGCCGGCGGCTCCCTGCTGACGCAATATTCCATCATCCGCAAAATCGGCGGCGGCGGAATGGGCGTGGTTTATCTCGCCCGCGACAATCATCTCGGCCGCTTTGTCGCCATAAAACGCCTGACACGCAAAGCCCTTACCGAACAGCATCTGCGCCTGCGCTTTATGGAAGAAGCCAAGTCCGTGGCGGCCTTGAACCATATTTACATCGTGCATGTCTATACGCTTGGCGAAGATTCCGATGGCCCGTATATCGTCATGGAATTTATTGCCGGGCCAGAACCCGGAGCGGAGCACCCCCCGCCCCCGATGTCGCTTGCCGACTACGTTACCAGGCACGAACCATTAGCGCAGGAGGAGGCGATCGACCTGCTGATCAAACTTTGCCGCGCCATGGAATATGCGCATATCTGCGGAGTTATTCACCGCGACCTAAAACCCACCAACGTGCTGCTGGACGAAAGCGGCGAACCTAAAATTGTTGATTTCGGACTGGCGCGACGTGCCGCACGTGATGATGACCCGCTGACCGTGCCCGGCGAGAAAATGCTTTCGCTGGGATATGGCGCTCCCGAGCAGGAAAGTGATGCCAGCCTGGTGGATGAACGGGCCGATGTCTATGGTCTTGGTGCGCTGCTTTATTTCAGCATAACCGGAAGAAACCCGCGCTATTTTCGCGAAAACGACGTGCCCGCGCTGCTGCGTGAACCGCTGTGCCGCGCACTTGATACTGATCGTGATAAACGCTGGAGCAGTGTGGCGGCGTTCCGGCAGGCTCTGGAATTAATCAAGGCACCCTCCAGCATTGATGTCCCGACAGTAAAAACCACCTGGCGCTGTAAATGGTGCGACACCATCAACCCAACCGCCATCCCCTACTGCGGGCAATGCGGCTGGGACGGACGCGAACGCTGCGCGGAGTGCGGTGCGGAAACCCGCGTGGGTATCCAGTTTTGCGGCGAGTGCGGTGCCGATGCCAGAGAATATGAAATGGCCACGCGCCTGCTATCGCTCTTGCGCCAGTATCGGGAAGATCAGCAATACGAAGCCATCATATCATCCGCCGGTGCCATTTCCGGCTTCCAGCCCGTCGGCGACGGCGGACGCAAACTGCTGCGCCGTATTCACCGGCTGACCGAGGAAGCGCAGGGCGCACTCGTCCGGCGGCGCACATTGCGCAGTCTGCTGGAGCAGGATATTGCACATGCCAATTACGAACAGGCTCAGAAACATCTTGAAGAATACCATACCCTTTCCGAGGACACCTCATTTGATGAAGCCGTACAAAAGCTGCCGCGCAAACGCGCCGGAATGGAAATCGAACTGGCACAGCGCGCTTTGAAAAAGCACAAATGGGAAACCGCCCGGCAGATTTGCCGCAGGGTGCTGGATGAAATGGATGCCGGACACGCGGAAGCACAGGCCGTTCTCAACTCCATCAATAACCGCTTGGCCGTTATCCGCATCACACGCATTGTTCTGCTGGTTATTATGCTGCCACTGCTCTATCTGCTGCTGGCGCCCCCCTTGCAGCGGCGCTTACAGCCGGATACACCGTTGAAAGAATCTGGGTTCTTCGCATCCCTGAACAGCTTCAGCAATATTCCGTTGGCAGGCGGATTGGCCGCAGACTATCTGGCTTATTGGCAATTGCCGCCAGCCACCGCGGATGAAGCCGCCCCGACCGCAGTTGAGCCTGAACCGGTTCCCGACGTCTCGGTGCTGGAGGCAATCGAAGACAGCCGCCGTGAACTTGCCGGCAATCTGGCAAAGGTCGAGACTGAAATGCAGCAGGATGCCGAGAAGATCCGCAGAGAGTACATCGAAGAACTGCGCTCACGCCAGCATCAGCGGCAACGCCAGGGCGACTTTGACGGCTGGGCGGCACTCAAATACGAAATTGACCGCTTTCACGGCACTCATGTAATTACATATGAGATCATCGAAAATGCGCCGCCGCTTTTCCGCGATCTGCAGGAACGTTATCTGGAAAAAACCGAGAAACATCTCGCCGAGAAAGACCGGCGTTTAATGCGCGTTTTTGAACGGCATTTACAAAAACTTGCCGACCGGCAGCGTGACCTTACCAGACGCAACCTGATGGATGAAGCCATGCTGGTAAACCGCGAAATAAAACGTATTGAGTCTTTGCCGGAATTTGTTGCGGCACAGCAAGGAACCGAGTCACGACAGCAGGAATAGCAGAAAAGGAGAACCCAATGAAGCAGTCCGTTATGTTACGTGGAACCGGAATATTGTGTGCGGTATTTATGGCTGTGATGCTGTTGTGCGGTTGCAGCCGCCGCGAACCAGCCGCCGAAACCGGCATAACCATTGCCGTAATCCCCAAAGGTACCACCCATGAATTCTGGAAATCAATTCACGCCGGTGCATTGCGCGCCGGAGAGCAGGAAGATGTCCGCATTATCTGGATGGGCCCGCTGCGCGAAGATGACCGTGACGCACAGATTGATGTGGTGGAAAGCATGATTGCCCGCGGTGTTGATGGAATCGTTTTAGCTCCACTCGACGACATGGCCCTGCGCATGCCGGTGCGCAATGCCGTCGCCGCCGGTATTCCCGTGGTAATTATCGACTCCGATCTCAGCAGTGACGACCATATCAGTTTTGTGGCCACCGATAACCGCGCCGGCGGCATGCGCGGCGGCATGCTGCTTGCAGAAAAAATCAATGGTGAAGGCCGCGTCGTGATGCTGCGCTATCAGGAAGGCTCCGCCAGCACAATGAACCGCGAACAGGGCTTTATGGACGCTATGGAAAAATATCCCGGCATCACCGTGGTCAGCCACAACCAGTATGGCGGAGCGACCACCGAGTCGGCATACAGCGCTTCGGAAAGCCTGCTGGCACCGTTCAAGCAGGACGACGGATTGACAATCGATGCGATCTTCTGCCCAAATGAATCCACCACTTTCGGCATGCTGCGCGCATTGCAGGATTCCGGCCTGGCCGGCAAAGTGGTTTTTGTCGGCTTTGACAGCTCAGACAAACTGGTGGAAGCACTTGAAGCCGGGCAGATCCACGGATTGGTGCTGCAGGATCCGGTCAACATGGGTTATCTGGGCGTAAAAACGCTGACTGCTCATCTGCGCGGCGAACCGGTGGAGAAACTGATTGATACCGGAGCGGCCCTCGCCACACCGGAAAATATGCTCACCCCGGAGATTTCGGCGCTGTTGAATCCTGAATTCTGACATATCGGCGAAAATATGGTCAACCGCATAGGCGCAACTCCGCTGCTGGCACTGGACGGCATCAGAAAATCATTCGGTGCCACACATGCTCTGCGCGGGGTCAGCCTGAATGTACAAGCCGGTGAGATTCACGCATTGATCGGTGTTAACGGTGCCGGCAAAAGCACGTTAATGCACATTCTGGCCGGGGCGGAAACTGCCGATGCCGGAACCGTCTTAATCAACGGCACCCCCTTCCGCGCTGCCAATCCGCTTGAAGCACGCCGCGCCGGCATCGCGATGATTTATCAGGAACTCTCGCTGGCCGGACATCTTTCCGTGGCCGAAAACATTGTCCTCGGCTGCGAACCGGCCCGCTGCGGCCTGCTCAAAGCCAAAACTGTTGCTGCGCGGGCAAATGAAGCACTGGCGCTGATGGGGCATAGCGATATCGATATCCACGCCCCGGTTCACTTGCAGGGAATTGCGCAACGCCAGGTAATTGAAATTGCACGCGCACTTTCAAGCGGTTGCCGGATTCTGGTGCTCGATGAACCTACCAGCAGCCTTTCGGTCAATGACATCCGCAAACTGTTTGATCTACTGAAAAAACTGCAGACAGCCGGAATCGCTATTATTTATATTTCACATGTGCTTGAGGAAATCAAAACAATATCCGGCGGCTACACGGTGCTGCGCGACGGACAGGTTGCCGGCAGTGGCGCAACGGAAAAGGTCTCCACTGACGAACTGATCACGATGATGAGTGGAAAATCCGCAGAACTGCTGTTCCCACACGGACAACGCCGGCCCGGCGAAGTGCTGCTGCATTGCAAAAATGTATCCGGCCATCCCCTGCCGCGCAATGTCAGCCTTGAACTGCGCCGCGGGGAGATTCTGGGACTGGCGGGTGTGGTCGGTGCCGGTCGCACCGAGTTGATGCGCATTCTGATGGGACTTGATAAACCAGCGGCAGGCACAATTACTGTTGCCGGCCAGCACGGTTGGAAACCGGCGGGTAAACGTCTTTCACAAGGTATGGGATTGCTGAGTGAGGACCGCAAGAATGAAGGTCTGGCATTAAAGCTGACGCTTGCCGACAATATGACCATGTCGCGCCTGAGCCGCTGCGGACGCTACGGCACGGTCCAGCCGCGCCGCCAATATAATGCCGCTGTGCAACTTATCGGCCGGCTCGATATCCGGACCACCGGTCCCGCTCAAAAAGTGCAGGCACTCTCCGGCGGCAACCAGCAGAAGGTGGCCATCGGACGCCTGCTGTTCCATGATTGCGACATTCTGCTGCTGGATGAACCGACCCGAGGTGTTGATGTCCACAGCAAACAACAGATTTACCGCCTGATTGATGCTCTGGCCACCGGAAAAAACGACGGCAAGCCAAGAGCGGTATTACTGGCCGGCAGCTACCTGCCGGAGTTACTGGGGATGTGTGACAGAATCGCCGTGATGCACCGCGGAAAACTCGGGCAGGCCAAACCGGCTGAACAATGGACAGAGCACGAACTGCTGCGCGCAACCGCCGGCGCACAGTCAACGGTAACTAAAACTCGTGACAACGATGAAACCACGGAAGAAAGCTCATGAACAAACCGTATTTCAACTTTCGATTAATGCTTAAAAACTCAGCGCTGGGACCGTTTCTCGGACTGATCGGCATCTATCTGCTGTTTGCCTTCATTGCACCCGCCAGCTTCCGGTCCTCAGCCAACCTGCAAACGATGGCAAGGCAATCGGTGATTGTCGGCATGGCGGCCATCGGGATGACGCTGGTCATTATCTCCGGCGGAATTGATTTGTCGGTTGGTTCAACGATTGCGCTTACCACTGTCATCATCGCCGCCCTGTTGCAGAATCGGCAATGGCATCCGGCGGCGGCCGCACTCGGCGGAGTGCTGGCCGGAGGCTTGACCGGATTTATCACCGGGACTCTCATCACTCGTCTGCGCATGGCGCCTTTCATTGTCACGCTCGGGATGATGCTGATTATCCGCGGCGCGGCAAAAGGGCTGGCCGGCGAACAGAAAATTGATGCGCCGATGTCTGCACTGAACAACCTGCTGGCGACCCGGCCGGGCTGGAGCTGGCCGGCCGGGGTCTGGATGCTGCTGGGGTTGGCGCTGCTGATGAGTCTGGTTCTGCGTTATACGGTTTTCGGCAGACATGTGGTGGCGGTTGGCTCCAATCCAGAAACCGCGCGGCTGTGCGGCATACGCGTTGCGCTAGTACGTGTGGGTGTTTATACGCTGTGCGGCATATTCACCGGCATGGCCGGGCTGATGCAGTTTTCGCGCCTCACGGTTGGTGATCCCACCGTGGCAATGGGACGTGAGCTGGATGTGATTGCCGCGGTTGTTATCGGCGGCGGCAGCCTGACCGGCGGCGAAGGCTCCATCTTCGGCAGCCTGGCCGGCGCAATGATTATGACTGTCATCAGCAGTGGCTGCCGGCAAATCGGCATGGCCAACTGGATTCAGGAAATTGTCACCGGCGGCATTATCATCCTGGCGGTCGGCCTTGACCGCCTGCGCCACCGTAAATAACCAAAAGCATTTTTCTTTTACCACCCGCGTCGCTCTGCTCAGCTGGAGTACACGGAGGGCACTGAGGCAGAGTAAAATTAATTTATTATATTTTCTTGTGCGGTATTATTTATACCAACAATTCGTAATAAGCTGCCATATTGTATTTTTATTTCTACTCCGTGCGCTCTGTGTACTCCAGTGAACGCAGTGAACGGGTGGTTAATAAATCTGACGGCGCCATTGCCTCGCTGTGTTCTTCAAGTTCTCTGTGGTTTCCTAATTCTGGATTCCGGGGCCACTATGAACCCGCCAGTCACTCAACGCCAGTTGTAACCCGGCAGCATGGCGGCATTGGCTTTCATCAGTTTGCGCCACATCTTCCAGGCCTTGTCGGTATCGATATTACAGAGCGGATCATTCAACACCGCCTCAAACGCCAATTTCAAACTGCGCTTCCGGCCGGCTTCAAGTGTCATCTGCTGCACGGCCGCCACACGCTGCACCAAGATCAGCACCCCCGCCGGCAAAGGCGCGGCAACCACCGGATTGAGGCTGTTGCGACGGAACTGGGCATTGGTTTCAACCACTGCGCCTGACGGCAGGCCCGCAACCTGCCCGCGATTGGGCAGATTCACATTGGTATCCAGCTCGCGCAATCCCAGCAATGCCTCCATCTGCAAAACACCCTCTTCGCCGGAACCGATTAATTTATCACCGATCGTCGGACGCTTCATTGTATAATGTGCCAGACGGCGACTGCTGGGAGTCAGCACAAACCCCCAGCGGTGCGCATTGGCCTCACTGGTCAGATACCATGGCACAAATTCGGCAAGATGCCGGTCCCCGGCACCTCCCAGCACACCAAAACGCCGCCAGAAATCAAAAGCCACCAGTTTGTGCGAACCAAACCACTTGGCGTTAGCCACCCTTTCCAGCGAATCCGCTGTCCGGTCGGCCCAGAAACCCTTCTCGGCGGCACGCAGTTTAAGCAGTTGATAAAGGTCATGTCCCTGCCATGTGGCTTTGGTTACAAAAGTAAAATGATTTACCCCGCTTACATCGGTTTTAATCTCATGGCGCGGCGGTCTTTCTTGCATGCCCCAGTGGTCCTTTACCAGCGTTGCAAGCATCCCCTGGGTGCCGAAAACCTCGTGACAACATCCGAAGGCTTTGATTTCCGGCTCGGCATCATAAAGGATACTGGTGCAAAGCGTCATCGGATTGGTGTAATTGATCACCCAGGCAGCCGGACAATAACGCATAATCTTGTGGGCGAAATCCTCATAGAGCGGAGCACAGCGCAGGGCGCGGCTGATCCCACCCGGACCGGTTGAGTCACCGACGCTTTGCAGAATGCCGAATTCCGCAGGGATATCCAGATCGTTGGCAAACATTTGCAATGGTCCCGGCTGAATGCTGAGAAACACAAAATCGGCACCTTTCAGCGCATCGGACAGACTTTTGCTGGCACGCACTTTAAAGACGGCCTTGCTCTGCTTGTGGCCGAAAACCTGCCGACCGCGGGTAACGTTTTTGCGCGCCGCCGCATAGTCAATATCATACAGGACAATCTCGCCGGTCAGGGTCCCCGCCAAGGCCAGATCCGCCATAATGTGTTGCGCCCAGGAGCGGCTGCCGCCGCCAATATAAGCAACTTTAATTTCTACAGCATTTTTCTTTGACTTGACCATCATTGATTCCTTACCTGTTTTTTAAATAAGCTTATGCGGAACAAGGATTATCACAGTATTTCAAGGCCGACTGCCGGACAAGCAAAAAGAGCAGAAATCATCCGGCAATCACTGCGGCGACTTTGCGCGCATCAAAGTCGACTTCCACCGGACGCACTTTTATGCGCTGCCCAACGCTGTAAACTTTGTTTTTGCCGGCATTCAGGGTCCCTTTATTGCGGTTGTAGCGCACAAAACTGTCCGATAAGCTGCTGATGTGCACCAGCGCCTGTACCTGCAAATCAACCAGATCCACAAATAAACCGAAATTGGTGACTTTGGCTATAACCGCATTAAACTCCTGCGGACTGCTTTTTTCAACTTCCGCCTGCAGATAGCGGTATTTTTTGATTTCAAGCACCATGCGCTCGGCATCATCCGCCTGCCATTCGCAGTCGGTACAGGCCACCGCCATGGCAATCAGATCATCCTTGTCATATGGACAGCCCTCTCCCAACAGCAGCGCCGCCAGCTCCCGGTGCACAATCAAATCAGGATAACGCCGGATCGGGGAAGTGAAATGCGCATAATATTTCTTAGCCAAACCGTAATGGCCGGTTTTCTGCGCTGAATAAACAGCCCGCGACATGCTGCGCAAAACCATCAGCCGCACGGTATCCGCCAGCGGGTGATTGACAATCTTCTTCAGAAAATCCGCCAGATTACGCCGCTTGGAAAGATCGCCGGGGGTGAACCCCATCGACAACAGATTGACCGTCAGGTCTTCAATCTTTTCAGGAGAAGGCGGCTCATGTAATCTTACTACCGCCGGCCACTGCTGCTCGGCAATATGCCGCGCCACAGCTTCATTGGCCGCCACCATGCACTCCTCTACCAACTGGTGCGATTCATCATTTTCAACCCGCCGCAAACCGGTCATGTGCCCCTCATCATCCACCACTACTTCGCACTCCGGGATATCCATGTCGAGAGCGGTTTGACGGAAACGGCGTTTCCGTAACTGCTGTGCCAGTTTATTCAATTCAATAACCAGCGCACTGATGTTACTGTCGATTCCCGCCGGTTTCTTTCCGTTAGAAGCAATCATCTGCATCGCCTGCTGATAAATCAGCCGCGCTGACGAGTTAATTATGCTGCGGCAGAATTTGCTGCCGACACAATTGCCGTTTTTATCAAATGTCATGAAAACGCTGAAAGCCAGCCGGTCTTGTTCCGGTCGCAGACTGCAAACACCGTTGGAAAGCTGTTCCGGAAGCATGGGCAGCACGCGGTCGGGGAAATAGACACTTGTGCCGCGTTTGCGGGCTTCGTCATCCAGCGCCGACCCGGGGCGCACAAAAAAACTAACATCGGCGATATGCACTCCCAGCACGCGGTTTCCGTCCTGATCCTGCTCCAGGGAAAGCGCATCATCAAAATCGCGCGCACGCTCGGGGTCAATGGTTACCACCCGCAGCTTGCGCAGATCTTCGCGGCCGGCTTGCGCCTCGGCACTCTCCAGCAATGACGATACATGCCCGGCTTCGCTGCGCACCTGCTCAGTGAATTCCTCATCAAACCCGAAATGCCTGATAACTGACGCCGTATCCATGTCAGGCGACATCGCCGGACCGATCACGTCAACAATATCCCCTTCCGGATTGACATGTTTGTGAACCCATTCCTGCAAACGCACAACCACACGGTCGCCAACTTTGGCACCGGCGGCATCACTGACATAAACATCCTTCTGGTAACCGGGATCGATCGGCACCACATACAGAAATCGCCCGGTGGAACGCAGCGTACCGACAATATCCACCCTGCCGCGCTCCACTACGCGAATGATTTTGCCGCGGCGTTTTCCGCCATCCACCTGCTCATGGTCAAGCCGCACCAGCACGATATCCCCCGGCAGTGCGGTCAACTGGTTCTCGGAAAAAACCATCACATCCGGGCCACCGTCGCGCGGGGAAACAAACCCCTTGCCGGAACGCGCAATCCCCAGCGTTCCGGTAACCAGATCCGCCATATCGCCCAGTCCGTAAGACTGTCCGCGCATCTGCACCAGCCGCCCTTCACGCTGCAGTTCGGTCAAAACTTTTTGCAGACGCTTGCGTTCATTACCGCGCAGATCAAGCACGTCGGCAAGTTGGGTGGAATTCATCGGCTGGTCAGGAGCGGCTTCCAGCCGCTGCATGACCTTTTGTTTTAATTTTTGTGTATTCATATGGTGGAGAGTATAAAGCCACACCGCGCAACAGGCAAGACAACGATTCTTAATCTGATTTATTCACGATAAGATAATTCAACAACGGATGGCACTGATTTCACGGATAAATGATAAGAATGATAAAAAAATCCGTGGTATCCGTGTAATCTGTGGTAAAGATATATAAGCAAACAGCTTATGGATTATTTCATAAAGTTGATGAATAGATCAGGCTCACACTCTAACTCTTTGTTTCAGCATTTCTGCAGTTGAATTCGGTTTTTGATCTGCTAGAATGCGTTCATGAGCATAAGCCGTTATATAGACCGCAACCGGGTCCTGTTTCTGAGAAACAAGAGCAAAAGAGGTGCATTGTCGGAACTCTGCGGTGTGATGGCAAAACACATTCGCGGCGTTGGCAAGAATGCCATCCTTAGTGCGGTGCTCGAACGCGAAGAACTGCTGACCACCAAGATAGCGCCCGGCATTGCCATACCGCACGCCCGCATCCCTGGCATGGAAAAAACATTGATCGCCGTAGGGAAAAGCGCCGGCGGCGTGACTTATGACGCAAAAGACGACAGCAAGGTGCGGCTGATTTTTCTGATTGTCGGTGATGACAATACCCACCTGCGGGCTCTTAGCGAGGTTGCCGGGCTTTTTCAGGATCCCGCCTTTCTGGAGCGCGCACTCAAAACCTCCAGCAAACGCGATTTTTACGATTTGTTGACAGGGGCCTCCGCAAAAGAGCCGCGCATCAGGACAGTAAAAATATCCAAAGCCGTCAGCGAACAGGCTCTGCAACTGGCAAATTTGATCAATGCCGCGGCAGTTATTGTTCACGACCCGCCGGATTCTATAAAAAAACGACTGTTGGCTACCGCCGGGGATCCCCGCCTGGTCTTTGCCTCCAGCGCCAAACCCGGAGAACAGGAAAACGGCGGACAGGATGGTTTACAACTCACTGTGCCGTTCCGCGGCCTTAACCGGGCCAGTCATATTGAAATCAGCCTGCTCCTGGCTTTATCAAAGGGCCTGGTCAAAAAAGGCGAAAAGGTCATCAGTGTCTTCGGCATGTCTTCTGCATCCACTCTCGACACAATTGCGGTCACGGATATTGACAAGGAATTCAAGATGTTCTTCTCAATGCCATTGGACGGAAGTCACGGCAATACAGAACAGCCGGTGTTTATCCGGGCTTTGCAACTTGCCACCGAACTGGCCGCAGAGGGCCGGGAAGGCAAAGCCGCCGGCGCATTGTTCGTACTGGGCGATTATAAAAATGTGTCCCAACATTGCCATCAAATGGTGATCAATCCCTTCAAAGGCTATGATGAACACGAAAGAAATATTATCGATCCGGGGCTGGCTGAGACAATCAAGGAATTCGCCCGCATTGACGGAGCATTCATAATCCGCGGCAACGGAGTGATTGCTTCCGCGGGAACCTATCTGCGAATTGATCAACCCGTCAAAAATCTGCCGTCCGGCCTGGGCGCACGGCACGCCGCCGCCGCAGGAATTACCGCCACAACCACCGCCCTGTCTGTGGCGGTCTCTGAATCAACCCGCAAAGTCAGCCTTTTCAAATCAGGCGAACGTATTATGGAAGTGTAGACCCTTCTTCACCGTAAATCAGGCAGGTCCATCAGCTCGTCACCGGTACGCGCCTGCCACGCCTGAATTCTGTCCCGTAAATCCCGGATGAGCGCCTGCCGGCCGGAATCGTTTATCAGATTATTCATTTCATAGGGATCATTATTCAGATCATACAACTCATGATCACCAAGGCTGCTTATGTTCAGCTTCCATTGATCCGGTGTGATTATCGTGCGGATGTTCTCGCTGTCAGGGTTATCGGCGCCAACCGCCGGCTTTTCATCTGACGCTGCCGGCTGCAGCAGGTTTTCCGGCCGCCGCCCGGTCCCGCGCCCATGCCATTCTATGACAACATCGGCGTCAAGGTTTTCCGCGCCGTCACACACCGCATCAAGACGGCTGCAGCCTTCCAGCTCCGAGGGAAGATCAAGCCCCATGGCATCAAGAATTGTCGGAACCAGATCCAACTGGCTCGCGGGCCCCTTTATTCGCCTTTGCGCAGTCTGCCCCGGCAAATGCATCAGCAGCGGAACTCTTGAGGATTCCTCAAACATGTTTCCTTTCCCCAGCAAACGGTGCGACCCCATCATATCGCCGTGATCACTGGTGAAAACAACTATCGTGTTATCAGCAAGGCCGGAAGCCTCAAGCTGCTGCAGAATCCTTCCGGCATGGGTATCCACCAGACTGCACATCCCCCAATAGCGCGCAAACAACGCGCGCCACTGCGCTTCTGTTTCAAGCGGTTTGTCAATTTCGTACCCCTTGCGAAATTTTGCCACGTGCTGCAGCAGCCGCCGCGGGGCGCTCTCCGGCAGATCATGCAGAAAATTGGGCGTCACTGTTACATCGCCGGGTGCATACTGCCCGTCACGGCAACTGTAAAACGGCATATGCGGCTCAAGAAAATTAACATAGAGCGCAAACGGCTGTCCGTCACCGGCACGGTCACGCAAGAAACGGCAGGCCGTATTTCCTAGATATGCCGGCCGACTCATTTCCTCCGGCAGCCGCGCAACCTGATCACGAAAAAAACGCTTCCGGACAAGTTCAGGGATATTCTCCGGCAACGCGTATTCAACGCCCTGACTGCGCAGAAAGTCGTGATACGGCGAGCGTTCCGCCTGATCACGGTCGGCACGGTAGAAGGCATGGTACGAATCCTCTGTGGCCATCCACTCATCAAAACCATGCTGGCGGAAAATTTCGTCACCGAGATGCCATTTGCCATGGTGTGCGCAGACATAATCATCCGGCAGATATTCCGGCAGGCACTTGACATCTTCCGGCAGCATCAGATTATTTGTAGTCATCCGGCAGGTGTGCGGTGTAAGCCCGGTCAACAGCGACGCCCGCGAAGGCGTGCATACCGGCTGAGTAACATATGCCTGGTCAAAAACAGTTGACGTTTCCGCCAGCCGGTTGAGATTCGGCATATCTATGGCCCTATTGTCATAACAGGCCAATGTGTCGTACCGCTGCTCATCGGTATAAATAAACAATAAATTTGGTCTCTTCATCATGCTTCTCCCTGCTGGACAACATACCCGCACTCTTGATTGATATCAATAAATAGCATGCTCGGAGAAAGATTCAATGCAAAAAGATACACAAGAACCGAACAATTCTGAAGCTGTTTTCAAACTTGCCAGCGAAATGTACTCGGGGTATTATCGCGCTGTTTGTATGTGGGAGACAAGTTTAGCGATAGGTACTGTCAAAAGTTTTATGAAAAGTATCAAAACGATATTGGCGTAGTTTTGAGCTATGGGTAGGGCAACGGAGGGATTGGGATTAGGCGTTAGGGATTAGGCGTTAGGCGTTAGGGAGA
>PXDI01000262.1 GCA_003565095.1 PVC group bacterium
AAGGGGCTTGCGGTCCGAATGCTCCTACCGTACTCCTACACATACTCGTACACGCAAATCTCCCTCTTCTTTTCCTCCTCCCATCCGTGGGCCGGGTTTCCCATCCGTGGGTTATCATTCTCCATCCCCATCCGTGGGGTCCTGTCCCCCTCTGTGGGCGGCGTATTCTGCTGAACTATAAAGTATTTGCAACTAATCGTAGCGGCGCCCCAGATCAGGGGGCAGACAAAATATTTCAGGTTCGTCGGAAGACCCCAAAACATCTGTCTGTCCCTTGTGGCTGTAGCTTTTACTACTGGATAAACGGCTTGTATTCTGCGTTTTGATAGTTCTTATCTGCATCGGATCCATGTCCCAGCGCGGAGCGCCGGGCGCGAAACTTCTGCATGGCACCGGAATACTCCGGATGTTCTGCGACATTCAGCATCTCCCCGGGATCTTTTCCCAGATCAAAAAGCACTTCAGCAATCTTTTCACCGTAATATTGATATTTCAGCTTGCCGCGCTTGATCATGAGATAGTCTGAATCCATCTGACTGACTGTCTCGTCATTCCATCCATCGGTTTCGCCTTCCCAAAGAGGCCGCAGACTGCGGCTGTCGAGGCCTGTTGGTATGTCAAGTCCGGCCAGATCACATAAGGTCGCGAACAGGTCGCACAAATTTACATTTTCTTCGACAATGCGATGTTTAAACTGCGCCGGCCAGCGGATGATCAACGGCACACGTACACTGCCTTCGTAGAACCGTGTCTTTTCCCAGATACCGTGCTGTCCAAGCATCTCGCCGTGATCCGAGGTGTAGACGATGATCCAGTCATCCAGGTTTTCCCCGAGTGCCTCAAGCTTGTCAAGAATCTGGCCGAAATACGTATCCACCTGATCAATCATGCCGTAGTAGGTGGCGGTGGCGCGGCGGATGGAGCTTTCTGATGCGTTGACCGGCTGCCACTGCTGACTAAGCGACAACACGGGATGGTCGCAAGGCTCTTCAATATATAGCGGTACACGGTCATAATAGTAGTCAAAGCGTTTTTGATCGGTAAAAAACGGGTAGTGCGGCTGCAGCAGGCTGAGTTTAAAAAGCAACGGCTGATGTGACTGCGGACGCCGGTACAGCGGGTCATCAAAATAGCGCTCAAGAAAATTAAGCGCCTCCCCGACAGCGAATGCGTCAAATTTCTGATAAGGCCCTTCGGCGGGGCGGGCTTCTTCTATCTCGCGCTGGTTCGACCATTTGCCGGTACCCTCCGCGGGCTGATAGCGCTGAAATTCCTCATCAATCTTATCTGGCAGGTACTTCGGTGTAATGATTGCATCCGGCGCGATGCGCTGGGTCCACCCCTGCATCTGATCGGTGCCCTGATGATGCAGCTTGCCGCTGCACACGGTGTTGTATGCGTAGCGGGAAAACTCGCGGGCAAAGGTGCGGTAGCCCGGCTTAAGATCAATCCACCCTTCGCAGTTGCAGGTTTTCGGCAACTGCCCTGCCATCATGCATTGCCGGCCGGGAACGCAGATCGGCGACGGGGTATAAGCGTTACGGAAAACAACGCCGGTCTCGGCGAGGCGATCCAGCGTCGGCGTACGCACAACCGGATTGCCTTCATACCCGGTGACATCCGCACGATGCTGGTCACTCATCAAAAACAGAATATTCGGTCTTTTTTCATGATGTCAGATGCGCCCCAATTAGCCCAAGTTTTAATATGATGCCAGTCTGTTTTTGCCTAGAACAGACCCCCGCGACTTTATGTCGCGGGTATCGTTCTGATGTAGATGCTTATATTATCATATGACAATAAAGATCAAGCGAAAGTACCGCTATATGAGATCAATCCAGAGCGGACTGGTCCATTGGTGCTCTCCGTTCCGGTCCTCTATTCTGGCGTAATATACCAGAAACGGCTCGGGATGAAACTTTGTGCCGCACAACGCGACTTTGTTTATGTCCTGCGCGTCTTCGAAAACAACGTTGTTCACGGACGTCATGATTTCACTGCCGCGCAGGGACCGGGTGTCGAATTCTACACCATTGCGCATCAGTGTCACTTTGGCGGATGCCGAGCCTTCAAGCGTGAAGCGAACAGTGATTTTGCGTGTCTTGTCGAGCCGTTGGCCGGATGGCATTTCCTGCCCCATGGTTCCGTCGCCGACGGTCATGTCGACAAGTGATCGGGCATGTGTGGTTGCATACGTGCTGCGTTTTTGCATGGCACCGAACAGCGCGCCGCGAGTTAACTCGGGAGCGCGCACGGCAGCAAGCCCCTTATGGCTGTAACCATTCAGACTTGGATTACAGTAAGGCTCGGTGCGGAAATGATGTACGCTGCCGGGCAGGGTTGCGTGATCATCACTTGAGGCAATCACGCCAAAGCGTGTGCCGGCCTTGAGTGCATCGACAAAATATGACGGAGCATCGTTGTTGCCGCCGCTGATGGGTAACCGGGTGTGACGCATTTCGGAAGACCCCCAACTGGAGTAGATCTCAAAAAGCGGCTCCCGGTCAGGGTTATAGTAATCTTCGTCCCATGCGCGGTATTTTCGGGCCCGGCCCGTGTGGTGCGGAATAGTGAAATATGGTTTCCGGTTGCGGTCCAGTTGCTCCCACAGCTCCCTGAGATGGACGGCTGGCGCAGCCCCGTGCATATCCTCGCGCTCCAGCCAGAAATATGGTGCGTCGTCGTCGAGATAATAGGCATTGTTGTCGCCACCATACCCCTGAGCATGCGAACTCTCAAAGCCTGGAAATGTTACAAATCTGCCGGGAATGTTGTAGCGTTTCGCAAGCGCTTGAAGCCTTGGCCAGCGTTGTGTATCGGCGGCAATCCCGCGCAGATGATCAGCCGCGGCAACAAAATCCAGTAGCGAAATGTTTTGTGCATAGTCATAGCACCATTCAGGATCAAGACACCGCCATGCATGACAGTTGGAGTAGTTGGTGTGAACGTGGAGATCGCCCCAGAAAAGTCGATAGGGCGGTTCTTTAAAAATCCAGGCCGGATTGGATGAGACGCCCGCCACGCGACCTTGTGCGGACTGCTGTTCAATGCGGGCACGGACCAGCGCCACCGGGGAGGATCCCATGGCTGTCAGGTGACTGATGACGGCCGTACTGCTGTTTGGATCGAGTTCAAGCGTTTGCGGCAGCCCCTCAATCCCGAGACAACCCTCGAAATGGAGCTTACAGCCCATGGCGCAAACCGGCAGCGCGTCGGCACCTGTGATGCTGATGCGCGCGTCAAACGTCTCACCCTCTGCCAGAATTGACGGTATAACGATCTGGATGCGTGTACCCATCAGTGCGGATACCGCACGCGCCGCCTTCAGATGCTCATCTATCATTGCTTGTCCTTTCATATTCTACTCCGCAAGAAATGCTTCATACTGAGCCCAAATCTGACGCGACAGCGCCCGGGCGTCGTTGACCGGTTGCGGTGCTGAGGGATAAACCTCATCCAGACTTTTGACCGCGATACGCGGACGGCCGGAGAGTCGGGCGGCAAGCGCATCGACATCCAGTGCGTCGGACGGCCAGCGGGCCAACACCGTGCCCGGCGGATCGGCTTCCGGCGGATCGTCTTCCTCAACCGCGCCGGGCAGGTCGAGCGTTTTTTTCAGAAAAGCAGACAGCTCCCGGCGACGCGGAGTATCCCATGGGTGCTGCCCCGGAAAAATCTCCGTGCGCAACTGATCTGCAGCTTCCGCCTGGCGATAGACGTGCTGCAATCGTTCGGCGGTATGCTCAAAATAGCGCCATGGGAAAAGATGATCTTCCCTGCCCTGGAAGACAAATAGCGGTTTTGGCGCAAAACTTCCCAGCACCTGCCACATCTCGATCGCGCCGACAAGATCCGGCAGAATGTTGCAATGACAATGTTTTTTACGTTTGGCGGCAATGAAAGAAAAAGAGGAAGGATAGGCCGAGCTTGAAAGTACAGCCAGTTCATCGCGGCACAAAGCGGCGAGAAACAGGGTCAGTGTTCCGCCGCCGGAATTGCCGATCGCGGCCATCCGTTCGGAATCCACGCGCGGATCCTGTCGCGCCCAGCGCAGCCAGCCCATCGTTTCCATGACAATCAAGCCCTGCACGGATAATTCATGCGCAAAGACCTCAACAACATCGCGATGCCCCATCGGCTCGCGTTCCCCCTGGCCGATATTGTCCGGCACGAGCACCAGCGCGCCCATGCGGGCCAGCCGGTACGCCATCGCCTGATAGCCGGCAGCCTGCTTGCCGCCCCGGCCATGTCCGCAACCCAGCAGAACAAACGGCCGGCGGCCATCTGTCCCGCCATCCGGCACGTAGAGATGCGCCGTAGCGGTCACCCCGGGCCAGGATTCGGCCAGGATATGCTCGACACTGAATCCGTCGTGCGCGGAGCGTTTGGCAACCGTGGATGTGATTGACGGTATCCACTCGTCACGGATATTCAGTCCCCGCCGGATCACCGCGGCAATCTCCTCCCGTTCCTCATTCAGCCACGGCTGGCGTTCGGGCAGCTTTGCCTCTGCAGCGGCAAAGCGCTGTTCGTAAGAGCGGAAGCGTTCAAGTTCACCGCTGTTCATTTCATTATCACGCATAAGCCTTTCCCCTTTCAGGCTGGCAGTGAAGCCGGGTAAGAGCAGAAGCACGGTTGCTATTGCCATAATCTGTTTACTGTTCATGTGAATTGTTTTCACTCCTGTCAATATCCCAATACATTGAGTGCCGCATCCGCGATGCGCGCCCGCGCCTGGTATTGTTGCTCATGGCGCTCCGAACCATGGGGCGGCCGCTCGGGAAGGTCGCGGTTGGTAAGCACCAGTGTAAAAACTCCGGCGACGGGATCGATCAGTCCGCGATCAACGCAAATGCCGACCGCCGTAGCTGTCGCCACCGCCTTGGTAATGCTGGCCATATCAAAGATTGAATCCTTACGCATCGGAAACGCCTGCGGCTGAATCCGGGCCAGCCCGAAGGCTTCATGATAAAGAATGGTTTCACGTGTCCCAACCAGAATGACGGCACCAGGAAACAGCCCCGCGACAATCTCGCGCTCAACCGCGTTCGCTATTGTTTCTCCGACCATCTTTCCCTTATCCCCCGCACC
>PXDI01000169.1 GCA_003565095.1 PVC group bacterium
CGACAACTCGCATTTGACGATTGCTGAAGCCGCTCACGCGGCAGGCTACAATGACCCCGGCTATATGACCCGCCGCTTCCGCCGCGCATTCAACTGCGCACCCCGCGAATACCGCAAAAACGCATGATAAAAACCGCCGTTTTGCTGAAATATCATCACCCGCGCTCCAGCGTCAGAATCAAGTCGTCAATATATGCTTCAGCAAAACCCGCCTCACAATAGGAAAAATAGTAATTCCATTTACGCTGGAAATATTCATCATATCCCATGCGCGCAAGCTGCTCACTTTGCCGGTTGAAACTCTCCCGCCACCTCCGCAAGGTAACCGCATAGTGCTTCCCGATACTCTCCTGCGCGGCAATGGTCAACTTCGAGTAGCGATGAATCGATTCATCCAGAGCCGCAACCGACGGCAGCTCCCCGCCCGGGAAAATATACAATTGAATCCAGTCCGGATTGCGCTGATAGTTCTTGAACCGCTCATCAGGGATCGTGATGGTCTGGATTACCACCTTCCCGCCTGACTTAAGCAGCCTGTCGCATGCCGCAAAAAACGTACCGTAAAATTCATGGCCGACCGCTTCCAGCATCTCTATCGAAACAATCCGGTCGAACTGCCCCTGCATGTCACGATAGTCGCATAGCTCGAACGTCACCAAATGTTCAAGCTGCGCCTCAGCCGCCTGCTCCCGTGCATAGCGCAACTGTTCACGCGAAAGCGTAATGCCGGTTACCCGGCAGCCGCAATAACGCGCGGCTTCCAGCGCAAACCCACCCCAGCCGCAGCCGATCTCAAGCACGTGGTGCGATTTGTCAATTTCCGCACGACGGATGATTTCATGCACCTTTTCGCGCTGGGCATCCGCTAATGAAGCCTTCTCATCACGGAAAATGCCGCAGGAATACAGCATCGTCTCATTATCAAGGAAAAGCCGGTAGAAATCGTTACCCAGATCATAATGATCGCGGATGTTGCGCAAACTGTTGACTTTGGTGTTGCGCCGCCGCCAATGAACATAGCGGTTGCGCCAGACCGAAAACACCCCGCGACGCGCCAGCGGCCCCTTGACAGCAGGAATATTGGTGATGAAAAAACGCAGCAGTGCGGTCAAGTCGGGGGTTGACCATTCCCCTCGTACATACGACTCACCGAAACCGACATCCCCGCCTTTCAACACCCGGCGGAAAAGCGCATAGTCCTTCACCGTAATCCGCCGTTGCACCTCACCCTGGGCCGCCGCCGGATAACGCATAACCCGTCCGTCGGGCATTTGCAGATCAAGCACCCCTTCCCGGATGTTTTCTAAAACACCCGCCATAGCCCGCATGCCAAGGGTGTCCGTCAGTGACGGCGGATTTCTGCCTATGGTCATCGGATGCTCCGTGCCCGGCTTCGGGTAAAAACGCAGACGCTTGCGGAAATATAATTTTCCCGCCTGGTAACAGATGCGCGAAAAACTCAATGCGGCGGTCAAGGGATAACGTAGCGCCGTTTTCCACATGTTGCGGGAATTCAGCTCCATCCCCGCCCCCTGTAACCACGCGGTCATGATTTTCATTTCATCCCGAAAGAGCGTCACGCCAATCCGCAGATTCTCATTCAATGCCGAAAAAGAAAGCTCGTAGTAACCTCGACGATCATTGAAAGGCGAAACATAGAACTGCTTTGCATGACGGTAAAGGTGATTGCCGGGAGATTCTTCAGGTAAAGGCTCGTTTAAAACATAAAAATGCCGTTCGCCGAAGGTGTTGTTCACTTCGGCGGCGTGACAGCGGATAGCCCCATCCGCGCCATAGCAGCAGAAAAATGTAACCGGATTAAAACAGTATCCCAAAAAACGCGCCATCGTCACCATTTCAACACGTTCAATGCCGTCGGCACAGCCTTTTTCCGCAAGCAAAGCCAGCAACCGTTGCTTGATTGAACCCGATCCGCGCAGGTAGTGCCGGTCATGAATTGCTGCCAGATTGAAGCGGTTGTATCCAAACCAACGTACCTCGCGGTCCAGTTCTTCCAATTCATCGAGATCGATAACATAGGTGTAAACCGGATAGACAAACCGATGACTCACCGGTGCAAACCGGGCGTGCATCACTGTTCCGGTGTAAAGACGCGAATTCATAGCTTCAAATCATGTTTCTCCGCAACCTCTACCGCCGAGCGTACCGCGTCCTCATGGAATCCATGACCAAAATAGCTCCCGCAGAAATAGGTACCATTCTGTCCACTCAACTTACTCAACCCCCTTTGCGAGGCAAGCGCCGCGCGGGTATAAAGCGGATGCATATAGTCAAGTTGACGGATAATGCTCTCGGGCGGGTAAGGCGCTGTACGGTTCAGGCTGACAAAGAGCTGCTTGGCGGTTTGCAGTCCCTGCAGCCGGTTCATATGATATGAAAGCCCCAGCAGGCTTTCGGCAGTGGCTCCGCGTTCACGGGTGAAATTCCATGACGCCCAGGCGCGCCGCAACGGCGGCATCACCGCGGCATCGGTATGCAGCACCGTATGGTTGTTCTGATATGCCCATGGTGAAAGCAGCTCAATTTCCGGCGCGGAGGGATCTGTCAACATGCGAAAAGCTTCATCCGCGTGGACAGCGATGACCACTTCATCAAAACTCTGCGGCGCAGCGCCGTGCGGCGTGACAGAGACCCCGTCCGGGTAACGCGTAATAGCGTCAACCGGTGTATTCAAATGCACTTCACCATTGAAGCCGCCCAGCAGTTTTTTGACGTACTGATGGCTGCCGCCGGCAACCGTCCGCCATTGCGGCCGGTCGTTAACTGTCAGCAAGCCGTGATTATTGAAAAACCGCAAAAAACTGGCTGCGGGAAAATCCAGCATGCGGTTGCACGGGGTTGACCAGATTGCAGCACCCATCGGAATGATGTGATCATCAATGAACGCGCGGGAATAACGCCCTTTTTGCAGATAAGCGCCAAGCGTAACCGCCTCAAGCGCCGGATCATTGAGCTGTGCGGCAGCTTCAGCAAAAAACCGCCGGATATCCAGCAGCATACGCCAGAAGCGCGGATTTAACAGATTGCCGCGCTGGGCGAAAATGCCATTGATACCGCTGCCGGAGTACTGCAGACCGCTGTTCTGATCCCAGAAGCTGAACGACATATCGCTGTCACGTAGTGGTGCCTCAAGCTGCTCAAGCAGGCGGGTGAAAAGCGGATAATTGCGATGATTCATCACTATGAAGCCGGTATCTACCGGCGTTCCCGCGGCGGGCCCGTCCGGCACAATCACGGTATGCGTGTGCCCCCCCGCATAATCGTTACGCTCAAAAACCGTTACCGCATACTTGCGTTGCAGAATATGTGCACAGGTCAACCCCGCCACCCCGGCTCCGACTACCGCTATTTTCTGGCGCTTCCGGGTTTCCCGGTTATTCCCTTCTTTGTCGCGAGCTTTGTCGCGAGCTTTGTCGATCTTCCTCACGCTTGCACACTCCTAACCATAGAAGACGTCATCACAGACACTCGCTCCAGCAATATCTTCCACTCGCCAACCTCTTTACTGGGCAGAATGCCTTGTGTTACACATAGGTCCAACCTAGCCGCCAGCTTGACGGCTGATTCATGCGATGTCCCCAGGAAGCGCACTTGGTCAGCATCGGAAAAGCGTCCGTTTCCTTCAGCAATGTTCAAAATAATACTAGTGAGCAATTCATCCAGCCGCCGAAAAGATGGATTCGAAAGATTGGAAACAGTCTCCGTGCAACAAAAGGCTTCTGCGATGGCGATGGCGACCTTATAAACATCAAGTCTTTCGTGATGAAAAAGAGGCTTTCCCATCCCCTCTTTGTCGCAATCTTTGTCAAACACCGAACCCGATGCGCTATACTCCGCACGATCTTCTCGCACGACTTGCGACGTCTTCTCCCACGATTTTCTTAATCCCACCAGCATCCGCAGAATCTGCGAAAGCTTCTCTTTTTCCGCATAGACCAGATCCGTATCTAGCAGTCGCTTGATGCGGGCAAGATCCAGACAGGCAGCACACTCAAGGCTTGAACCAATCGCATAGTCTAAACTTCTCATCTTCATTGTAGAGAAAGCCGCGCTCGCCATGGCGATATTCTCGAGCATGCTGCCCGCAGCGCGAGACAGTTGATCACAAATGGCATGCTTGCTGTCCCATTGAGACGTCCAGGCACAGACCTTGACATTAAAGGGCAGCGTCCGCCGATAAACTTCAAGCTTCTCGTGATTAAAGGTCATTATATATCTCCGACAAAGCTCGCGACAAAGCTCGCGACAAAGTTCTCAGACTTGACTCCTGTCCTCAGTCCCGCCGCCGTTTCACTGCGCGGGTGAAAAAGCCGACAACCGGCAAGCGGTCGAACAGCACACTCGAATCCCAGTAGTCCTGCTGGAACACCACCTGACCGTCTTCATTGAAGCGCACATGCGAAAAACCCAGTGCCTCGATCGGTTTTTTACGCGCGGGCTTAACGGTTAAATTCATCACCCAGCGAAAATAGTACTCATTATCAGCCCGCCGCCAGTCCTCCACATCAAATGTGCATTCAATCACCGGCTCAGCCATGCGCAGAAAATATTCCTCTATCTCATCAATCCCCACCGCACCATGAAACGGATCACCGAAATAGGCGTCTTCAGCATAAAGTTTGCGTACCCCCGCCTTGATGCTCTCTATCGAATATTCACGATAGAAATCAACAAACAGCTTGATCGCCGCCGCCTCGGCAGCAGATCCGGGCGGCAAACCGGCCGCATTCTCGGTTCTTTGCAGTTCCTGACGGTAAATACGGTTCATTTCATATGTCCTTGGTTTGGATGAACGGCAACCGGCCGTCAGCGCAACAGCTATCACTAACAGACCGACAGGCAACAACGTTTCTTTCATAACAGATCCCCCTTCTTTTCCCTTCGTTCTGTCAATAATTGCGCCCCAGTCTTGGGGCTAATCGTCGTTTCATCAAGTACTTGGAGCTCATTGGTTTTTCTCCCCCAGGAGTTAGGCGCTAGTCGTTAGGCGCTAGGCGTTAGGAACTTCATGCATTGATCGCAGCATCTTGCCGGCCTTGA
>PXDI01000145.1 GCA_003565095.1 PVC group bacterium
AACCGCATAGATGTGGCCGGCTGTGCCAAACACAAAAACCTGACCATCCGAGTAGGCGGCCGTCACGCCCATGCCGGTCTTGTTTCCTATGGCTTTAAAATTGATACCGTCAGTACCCAGCTCTGTTTCCCATAAGGTTTTGCCGGTTGCGGCATCAATACATGTCAGCACATCGGTTGCACCGACCAACCAACGTTCATGCTTTCGAATCAATCCATCCGGATGCGACTGGCGCTGGGCCAGTAATTCATCATTAGTCATCTCAAGCCGATTATGAGCAACATGCTTGCTATAAATATCACCACTGGGACGGTAATGGGCAAAAAACACTTTGCCATCCGCTGCGATCGGGCTGCCATAACCGGCATTATGCGGTTCATTAAAACGATCCTCATTGGCCGCGCGACGGCTGTCAGAAACGTTTGCGCGTACTCCTCCGAAATTGGCCTCACTGGTCCATATATGTCGCGGCTGGGAAAACCGTGCCGTATTTACCCGGCGCTCCAACCCGCGCGCGGCGCTGCCGCTGTCCCCCATCCACATCGGCCAACTGTCAGTTGCCTGCACCCCGACCGCAGTAATGCACAATATCAGTGCGGCGGCTCCCGCAATGAACCCTTTTATGAATGTCCGTCTGTTTTCAAAATCGATCATGATTTCCTCTCATGCTTTAGTTTACGTTAGAAAGGTAAAAGACTGTCCATATTCATCATATCGGCCGCATCCGGCAGCTTGGTACTGACAGACGAACGGGTATAAAACTGCACCTTGACCGGATTGCCGTTACCACCAGTTATTCCCAGATCAGCGATTGGAAGATCAAAAGTCATATGCAGGCGGAACTGCTGGATGGCATCATTAAAACCGATCGTACCGGTTGCCTTAAACGGTACGCTTTTGCCGTCAAATGCGGCTTTTCCGGCAAAGTCTGCATCAAATTCAATATAACTGGCATCAATACCGGAACCCTCACCGGTAACGGTACGGGTTCTCCGCTTCTGCTTGAAAACCGGATTAGTGATCCGCTCAATAGTAAAAGTGAATTCATGATCACGTCCGGGCGAAGCAGCCCTCATCTCCCCGCCCGGAATAACATCCTCCATCCCGTGTTTGTTGGCGGTATTGGTTATTCTGAATGTAATCGCTCCGCTGTGGTTCAACTCCAATCCGCCGGTCAAGAGATCCATTCTGGCATTAAAAGTGGCTGTACCGGAATCGTTGCGACCGGTCCAGAAACTGGGAAAACGGTTGCCGGGTTGATCGAAGGTCATATAAACAATATAGCGGCGCGGATTATCAGACATATCGAACTCGCCGCGCAATACCGGCAACAGTTTTTCAAGCTCGGCATCACTGATCTTGGCCTGTGTAAAAGAAGTTGTACAGAAAATTGTAATTATCAACAGAATAAATGATCGCCAAGTTGCTGTGTAGTAGTTCATTATGCTCTATACTCCTTTAGATTTGGTACAGCCACTAGCCAAAATGTGCCATGCCGTATGATTAAAGCATTTTCCGCGCCTAAGCAAACATTTTATTAATTTTTTACTTTTCACTTGTCAATCCATGACCGTTTCCTTGTAGAATACGCGCATTGTGAAACCAGTCAGAAATTTAACACCGGAAGAGCGGGAACGCAAACGCCAGGAATTGCACCGGGATGTTGCCCAACGCCAGCAAAGCTATCGGGCGCGCGCATTGGCAATGTTTCCGCATCTCTGCGCACGCTGCTGCCGTGAGTTTTCCGGCCGGCGGTTGCGCGAATTGACTGTTCACCACAAAGACCATGACCATAACAACAACCCCGCGGATGGCAGCAATTGGGAACTGCTTTGCGTTTATTGCCACGACCACGAACACGAAAAATACCTGATGAAAGGTCATGGCGGCGGAAAAACCGAAGCATATCAGCCGCAAACCGATGTGTCGCCTTTTGCCGGGCTCGACAGCCTGCTGGATGGCAAGAAGTGAGCAAGACTCCGGGGTGTTGCTGTCCATTGTTGTAAAAGTAAAGCCATGGTATAGGGGGCAAGGGGCAGGAGTCAGGTGGCAGGGGTCCTGTCAAAAATTGTATAATGTGAATGAAAGCGGTATGTGAGTATGTGAGGGTGTGGGTGTGTGGGCGAAAAAAAACTTTGTCGCGAGCTTTGTCGCGAGCTTTGTCGGGTCTGGCCTGGCGACGATTAGCCCCAAGACTGGGGCGCAATTCTTGACAGAACGGTGAGGGTGTGTGAGAGTTTTGAATGAGCGTAGTGGAAAATATGACATGAACAAGCATCAACTGGCGCTGCTGGCGGGAGGGTTTGCATTGTTACTGGGCAGCGGCTGTGCGACTGTGCCATATCGCTACGGGGTCACATACAGCGATCCGCGGCTGCCGCCGGAACCGCTGGCCGCCGAACCGATTGTCCGCGGACGCCCCAACCGCCTGCTGGACGCATCGGACTGGATCTGGCCGGGAAGCTGGTTAGGCAAACTGGTACTGTGGGACCGCCGGGTTGACAGCCATAAAATCGGTGAAGAAACCGAACTGGTGATGCGCCGTTATCTGCAAGCCAATGAGCTTGAACACGTGCAGGTGCGCCTCAACGCCTGGCATGTGCGCGATGAGTGGCGCAGACTGCGCCGCAACCGCTCCGTCGGAGCCGGCTGGCGCTATACACTGGGCGTTTTGGCATGCCTGCAATATACCATCCTGCCCGGACGCTTCTTCGGCGGCGATAACTACAACCCGTATACCAATACTATCAATCTTTATTCCGACATCCCCGCAATCGCCGTGCATGAGGGCGGACACGCCAAAGACTTTGCCAACCGGCGCTGGAAAGGCACCTACGCTGCCGCCTATATAATTCCACTGGTCAATCTCTACCACGAAGCGCTGGCAACCGGCGACGCACTCGGCTACTTGCGGGCTGAAGAAAGCCCCGAACTGCAATACGAGGGCTACCGCGTACTATACCCGGCCTATGGAACCTACCTCGGCGGCGGGATCGGCGAGTTTGTGCCCCCAATGGACACCGGCATCTATGCCGCCGGTGTCATCGGCGGACATGTGCTCGGCAGAATCCGCGGCAGCCGTGTTGCCGAACAAAGCCGCCATAAGTAAATTGTACACTTAACATGCACAAGCCCCCCGGTAGGGTTTAACCCCATGGTTTATTGATGCGGTTTTGTGTAGCGTGTTGTGTAGAGAAAGCATAGCAACAACATAACAAAGAAATGAGGGTGTGCGATGAACAGAATCATATCAATGGTCTTGGTTATTGGCGGGGTAGCGCTGGTCGTAATGGGTATCCTCGCTATGGATTCGTTCAATTCCGACGTATCCAGATTATTCACGGGATCACCCACCGACAAGTCCGTCTGGATGTTTGTGACCGGTGTGATCGCGATAATCATCGGCGGGTCAGGGGCATTGATCCTGCCAAAAGCGAACAAGTAAAACTACCCGGAGTTTATGCCATGGAGAATTCGTGCGTCAAACGCACCGGCAGGAGCATCGCCGCTTTGCTGCTGGCTCTGCTGCTGGCAAATAGTGGCGGCTGTGTTTCCTCCGGTCCGGAACCGGGCGAACGTACACGCGTATGGCCCATGGCGGCGCAATCGGGTGAGCGGAACCTATGCGGACCGTCGACACTGGCGGTCGTACTGGCCTTTCATGGCGAACCGGTGCCCGAGAAAGTAATTGCAGAAGCAATTTACAGCCCCACGGCCCAAGGCGCCCTCCTCAGCGACATGGCATGGTTTGCGCGGCAGCAAGGCTTCCAGGCAGATTTGCGGACCGGCAGCGTGGATGACCTGCAACAGGCGCTCGACCAACAACTGCCGCCGATTGTTCTGCTCGATTACGGGATCGCCATTTTACGAAAACCGCACTTCACGGCGATCACCGGGGTGAACGACAAGGGCATCTCTCAACTGAATGATAAACGCGCGGACGAATATGTTCGCATGCGACTCTTTAAACGATTATGGAAACGTGCCGGAAATCAATACCTCATCATCACGCCCGCGGCCGCGCTGTAGCGCTGACGCTGATCGTGCTGGTCGGCCTGAACGGTTGCGCTACGTGGCGCAATCTACGCGCGACCAGTCCGCTCAGTCCGGCCGAAAGCCTGAATCTCGGGGTCAGCTATGAACGGGACGGCAAGCTGGCGCTCGCGCTGCGCGAATATGAACGTGCGGCGACAGGCTCAACGAAAAGCATCGCCATGACCTATCAAGGCAACATCCATGTCGCCCGCAATGAGGATGCCAAGGCCGAACGGAAATACCGTGCCGCGCTGAAAGTGAACCCCGACAATGTTATGGCGCTCAATAATCTTGCCTGGCTGCTGGTACAGCAGAACAGATCTCTCGACAAAGCCGAGGCGTTGATCCGGCATGCGCTGGAACAGAATCCCGTGCCGCGCGCACCCTACGAAAACACACTGAAAACCATTCTTGATGCTCTTCACTCAGCCGCATCAAAGTAGTTCCCGTCAAAAGCAATGCCGGATTGTTTCTCATTCCCGCATTTCACTTTCTTCAATTCCTCATTCTGCATTCGACTTGTCCGCCGGAGCCTTGGCGTAGGTGGATGTTCGATGTTCTACCCCACCTTCACAAGTTATTTCTGTCGCTATCTCCATTTGTTATATACCGCGGATGGCAGAGCCGACCCACGGATTCAGATTGAAAGACTCTTAGCCGGGATCATTATTTTGGAATAGACAGCAATGTCGCCCAATTCTGTGTCCCATCCCCCATCCGCGGGTTATCATCCCCCTTCCCCAGCGGCGATCACGTGCTCTCCGCATATGGGTCAAGAGATCCGAGTGTAAGAGTACGTGTAAGAGTAAGGGGTTTCCGGTCCGAATGGTCTTACCGTACTCGTACACATACTCGTACACGCAAATCTCCCTCTTCTTTTCCTCCCCACATCCGTGGGACGGGTTTCCCATCCGTGGGTTATCATCCCCCCTTCCCCAGCGGCGATCACGTGCTCTCCGCATATGGGTCAAGAGATCCGAGTGTAAGAGTACGTGTAAGAGTAAGGGGCTTCCGGTC
>PXDI01000177.1 GCA_003565095.1 PVC group bacterium
ACCGCGCAGTGCGCCGGTCTCCCGAAGCCGTCCACTCCTGCACACCGCCGATCATCCCGTAAAGCCCCATCAAATCCGGCGTCACCCGCAAAACCGACGCCGGACCGGGATTCTCCGGATCAACCTCAAGCGCATGCTGCGCATGCAGATCCGTCCCGCCGCGCACATCACCGCGTCCGCCACCGGTCGCGGCATGAATCCACTCCGGCTCGGTCGGAAGACGCACCAACAGTTCCGGATGCCTGCTCGAAAATTTCTCCAGCCAGGCAATGATGTCCAGATAATCCTTGCGCACCTGCGGCAGTGTTGCGCTTTCCGCCAGCGCCTCAATCTCCTTGTCGCCTTCCACCGCATCCCATTGCACGTGAGTCACCGCGGTTTCAGCAATCCAGAACCCCTCGCCGACTTCAATCCGCGTCACCGGCTCGTCATCAACCTGACCGCGCGGCTGGTAATGCAGATGCTCCGGCAGATCCCATTCCCCGGCAGCAACCCGGCGCAAACGCAACGCGACATGCTCATGCAAATCAATCGCAACCCACGGGCCGTAAAGATCCACCCCGTGACGATCCGCCCACTCCGGAACCGGTTGCGGAAAACCGGTCTCAACTGCAGCCCGGATCTGTCCTGTGCGCGCATCCCCGGTTTCTTCCAACATCGACCAGGCGGCGGCAGCTTCCCCGGCAACAAACCGCTCATTCGCCTGATGCAACGCCCTGAAAAACGCCGCTTCCAAGGTTTCCTTGCTCTCTATTTCGCGCATCAGCGCCGCCATTTTCGGTGCCTCACCAATCAGCTTGCGCACATTGCGCGCGGCTTCCGCCGCCCGAAACCAGTCCTCGCGTGCAAAATATTCTCTAGCCGCGGCGGCTTCCAGCTCAGCCGCCTGCTGCCGGGCTTCAACCGCAAGCTCCCGGAGGGAGGCCGGCCAATCCGCAGCATCCGGCAGCCACATCATTGTGGCATCGTGCATCGCGAAAACCCATTCGCCGGGACCGACCTGCGTGCCGCCCGCGGTAGTATGCGCAGCCGCCAGTACTTCGAGCGCACCCAGCGGTTCGCCTTGCTCAATCAATACCCGCGCGGTCTTCTCAGCATCCCGCTCCGGTGCCGTAAACGGCTCCTCCACAATATGGCGGAGGATAAACTGCAACATATCTTCCGGCGCACCAGTGGCGCTGTGACCGCCGGGAACAATTTCCAGTTTAGCATCGATACCCAACGCCCGCCACAACTCTACAGCCGCCTTTGCGTCACTATGATCACCGCCGTAATCACTCGCGCCGCGCACCATATAAAGCGGCGGCATGCTGTTGGAGATATGCGGAAAATTATTACGAATGCGAATGCTGTGCCTTGTGCTATCGCTCCAGGCCGGATGTTCTCCGTGATGCAGACGCGGCACGCTGAACCAGCGCGGTTTGCCAAACTCGCCGAATGACTCCAGTTGCGGCTTGGTATTCACCGCACCCGCCCAGAGCAAGGTGCCCGCGATATTCACCGGCGCCCCCTGCCATGGCAGCCCCTGGGTGTGAAATTCATCCTGCGGCACCATTCCGATCAGCGCGATTCCGCGCGCGCCGGCGCTATGCCCGACAAGCACCAGACGATCCGTCATCAGGTTCCAGTGCGCGCCATGCTGCTGCAAAAAACGCATGCCGCAGAGCGGGTCACTCACCGGTGCGGGCCAGCCACCCTCGCGCGCCAGACGGTAGCCGATCGATGCCAACGCCACGCCATTGCTCAGCGCATGCCGGAACGAAGGCGCAAAGCTGCTGCCCGAATCTGAGAGCCCCAGCCGCGGATTGCCCCCCATAAACCCACCGCCATGCACATACACCAGCAAGGGATAAGGACCGACCTGCTCCTCCGGCGGCAGAAAGAGATGCACCATCAGATCCTTGGACTCAACAGACTTCTCCTGCGTCCAAGCCGCCAGATGCGCCGCGACAAGATCATAGCGCCGAAACCCGCAATCCAGCACTTCCGGCTCAACCGCACGCGCAGCAGCCAGCAGCGCCCGCTCGTCATTCTCAATATTCTCCGGCAGCAACACCGGAATAATTGCACCGCCCGCATAAACCAGCAAAGGACACACCACCGCCAACAGCGCAACCAAACATTGTTTTTTCATACCAACCTCTATTCCTTATATTGCAATAAATCCGAATGAATTTTAAGAGTAACAGCAACCCGCTCTATTCATCAAGAGCAACTTTGCCGTTGGACCGTGTGGGAGACGCTGCGCCGCCCCCGCTCGCTGAGTTTACTCGTCGAGCGGAAGAATTCAGGAAAGACGCCCGCAAACAAAAACAGACAAGCGCCCGTATTGTGCAATAAAAAGCGCCTTGCTCAACTCTTGCGCATTTCGGGCGCTGTTCTGGTTTTCGCTTACTGCCGAAGCAGAAACAAAATCATCTTGTCCGACGACACAAGGTCGTCGGACGCTCTCACCGCTCGACGGCTGTCGAGCAGACCGACAAAGCTCGCGACAAAGTTTTCCGCCCCCCGCTCGACGGCCTTGTGCCGTCGAGCGGAAGAATTCAGACAAGACGAACGCAAACAAAAACAGACAAGCGCCCGTATTGTGCAAAAGAAGCGCCTCGCTCAACACTTGCTCTACTCGGGCGCTGTTCTGGTTTTCGCTTAATGCCGAAGCAGAAACAAAATCCTCTTGTCCGCCGAGCAAGCTCGTCGGACGCTCTCACCGCTCGACGGCTGTCGAGCAGACCGACAAAGCTCGCGACAAAGCTCGCGATAAAGTTTTCAGAGAAAACTAACCCCTAACACCTAACCCCTTCCCCGTCTGCGGTCTGCAGTCTGCAGTCTTCCCCTCCGCCCCCCCCGGGCTTACCCTACAGATCCTGCGCCTCAACACGATACGTCACGGCATCCACTCCCTGCGGCCATACATACACATAGCCAAGCGCAAAAACCGGTGCTTGCGTAACTTGACGATACGCTTCGCCGTCATGCGAAACCAGCAGATGGTAAGCGGCCACACCATCTGACACCTGTTGCCAGCGAACAAAATCCTTGCGACTGCCGTCATATCCGCAATAAGGCGTCACCCTCAGCACATCCGGAGCAGGCAGCCCCCCGGAAACAGCGCCTTCTGATATCACAAACAGACTCACCGCCGATGGCGGCATCGCGAAAGACAATCTCTGCGCTTCCAGCTTCACCCTGGAATCCATAATAACCGGAGTCCCCTGTTCAATCAGCGCATCATAAGCATCCCGCTCCAGCGTATCCGGCCGCCCCAGCGCATTCCAGGCTTGATAAGCATTACCACGCGCCTCATCAATGCGCACATGGGTATAGTGCGGCTCAGAGAAACCCATTCCTGATAGCGTAACTTCCAACTGCGCCCCGGCCGCGTCGTGCCGCGCCCGCTGTTGCGCAACCACCTCCGGACCGTCCTCAGCCTGTTGACGCGGATTGCCGAAGTCCGGCATATTGGCCGCCAGCAAAATGATCTGCCCGTTGTCGCGCCGCACCGCCATCAACACAACCGGATCTGCACCGGTGGCGTATCCCTCCACGGCATAACGTCGCCCCTCGGCATAAGCCAGCAGATTCATTCCGTGAAAGACCGGCTTGGGTACCAGCCAGAAACGATCAGGATCGTCTTGCCGGGCCCGGCGTGCACACAATGTGCGCTCATACCAGCCGCCAAGAAAATTATGATCATTCACCAGCAACCCGTAATTGATCGGTGCGCGATCAATCAACAGACGGTTGTGAGCATCAACCGATTGCACAACAAACGCCGCATACCAGGGCGTCGGACGCCACCAGAGCGGTTTGCCCCATCCCCAGGTCGGATCCGCCTCGTTGTTCCAGAAAGGAAGCTGCGCGAATTGCGGATGACTTTCCCGGATATAGTCAAATGCCTGCCGCTCTCTCCGGATCATCTCATACGGCAAAGCCTTGGAATGGACCGAAATGAAATCCAGCACCGCACCGGTTTCCCCGGTAATGGCATTCGTTCCGCTTTCACAATGCGCCAGCACAGCTTTAAATGTGTCCGACAAATGCCGCGCGTTGCCAGGACCGCCAAAAACATAATCAGGATTGACCGACCGGATCGCCTCGCTGGTGGCATCCCAGTAATTCAGCAAAGCGGCGATTCCCTGATCCCAGAACTGTTCATCACCATCCGGTTCATTGGTACACTCAAAATACCAGCCGGCAATTTCATCCGAACCATAGCGTTCCTCCAGTCCGCGTATCAGCTCCTGTATAAATACATACCAGCGCCGGACATCCTCCTCCTGCTGAAAATCAGGCACCCAGCGCAGCGCGCCCTGCCGGCGCGTTGCGCGTGGATGTTCTCCGTCCAACCGTGGATACCCCATTATCTCAAAGATCGGCCTCAGCCCGCGAAGCACCATTTCATCCAGCGCGTGATAGAGCCGCGAAAAATCATAATCCGGGTTTGCACCATAAGGATCCTTCACTTGAACCATGTTCAGCAGCCAATGCGGCCGCAAATAACGGATTCCGTCATGCGGGATGGACGCGAGATAATCCAAGGTCAGTTGCATATCCTTGCGTAAAAGCTGACTGCCGGGAGTAAACCCGCTCCCGCGCCAGTAATTCTGCAGCTCTTTACCTTCGCCCGAAAAATCGACCGACAGCCGTACCGTGTCCGGCTGCGCCCGAAGCATCAAAGGCATACACAGACAAAAACCGATCAAGAACAGAAACCGTCGTCTTTTCATCATTTCAACCATTGCCCGTTTATATCATTTTCAACGCGATTGAAAAGAATTCCCTTGTCCGGCGCTCGACGGCCTTGTCTGCCCTGCGAAGCCTTTGGCGAAGCATGGTGCCGGCAAGCGGAAGGATTCAGACCAGCCGCCCGCAAGCTCAGTGGACGCCATCCCCGCTCGACGGCCTTGTGCCGTCGAGCGGAAGGATTCAGGCAAACGGCAGCCAGTTCAGACGCCACTTTCCCCGCCGAACCGGTTGTGCTTGCGGTAGGCTGCGGGCGGAAACCCGCA
>PXDI01000335.1 GCA_003565095.1 PVC group bacterium
CTGAAATCACTGTCATCCCATGTAGAATTGGAGTAGTGGAGCTTTGGAGTAATGGAATTGGGAAGATTTGGTCATCATAACGCTCTCATAATTAACAAACACACTTTCTTATAACAGTGTTGTTGCGAATTCATAAGTATATGAACAGCAATACTCCAACTCTCCATCACTCCATTTCCGGCGTCCCTATGGGACGCTACTGTTCTGAAATTAGTAATTCTCTGTGTTCTGTGCGTTCTTTGTGGTTTCCTGGAACCAATTTTTCCGTCCGCCGACTAAAGTCAGCGGGCGGGGAAAAGGCGAGAGCTTGTTCACACGCTTCACATTTCACATTTCACTTTTCACATTATCTGCGAGGCGCAGGGCGGCGGGTTGTTCATTCAGCATGCAGACTGCGGAGCGCGGCAGCCAGCCGCTATTGCTGTCGGTACGTACCAGGATCCAGCCATCCGGTTCTTCGTGTGCCACACTGACCAGTGTTCCGGCGCGGAAGCGCTTCAGTCCGCCGGAGGTCGGCCAGGGGGCCAGGCGGCCGGTGATGTCGTTCATGATGACGGCTTCACTGCGGTAAAGCTGTTCCACCTGCCGTGAAATCATCAGGGCGCTTGCGGCTGCAATAAGCAGAATAACGGAAAACAGCGGCCGCACCAGTCGCCGGCCGACAGTTGTCAGCAAGCCTGATAATCCGCCGGCGGCCAGCAATGCGGCCAGCGCCAGCCATTCGCGCCGGTTGAGTTTGCGGCGCGGGTCGGTCAACGGATGCCGCCAGTGTCCGGATTGAATCCCGGCGGCATGCAGCGCACTGCCGAGGTTGTCAATTCCGGGAGCAAACCGTCCGGCGGTATATTGCAGATTGGCCAGATGCCAGACCGCTTCCCCGTGGTAGCCGGCAGCATGCAGGGTCACGGCCAGATTATTACGCGCTTGCGGTGAGTCCCGATTCTGCTCAAAAACAGTGCGCATAAAATTCAGCGCAGTTGCGGGCTCGGCATTTTCAAATGCCTGCTGTGCGGCGCGGGCATTATCCCCGGCGGAAGGCGGAAACGGCTGCCATGTCAGCGGGGTCAGGCGGACGGTTTCCGGGTCGATTGTATCGGGTGGAGTGAAAACCGTCAGTTCCGGCCGGGTGATTTCGCGAGTAAAATTAAGCGGGAACGGTCCAGCGGATTTATTGATAAAACGTTCGCGGCGCGGGTCGAAGAAAGAGAATGAGATTGCGGGGATCGCGGCGGCATTGGTGGTTTGGGGGATGACCACCTGTTCATAGTTCCGCTCATTACTGCGTACGGGTTCAACCTGTTCGGGGGCATAAACCCGGAAATGCCTGCCGGATGAAACCCCGGGCGGTGTTTGCACTTCTTCAAGCCAGCCTTCACCGTGAATGCGCATTCTCAGGGTAACCAGATCACCTGCGGCCACATTGGCGGGGTGGGCTGCCGCGGAAAGTTCGAAGGTCCCGACGGCGCCGGTGTAGTCAGCGGGACGGCCGGCTTGCGGAATATCCCGCACGTATAGTTGAATGCTTTCGACTGGAATGCGCTTTACTTCGTGTATCCATGTTGACATGCCGAAAGCGGTTTGGTGGCGTTGCAGGATGCTGATTTGCAAAGACGGAGACAGGGGCAGGCGGCCGGGTTTGCCGGCCCGTGCCCGTGTCCGGTAGCGGCGTATTTCGGTGGTGCGTGTTCCCTCAACCCGCTGCTCCGGCGACAGTTCCCGGAAATCCCCCAGTGACAAGATATCCGTATCCGGGAAACCGGAGATGTGCATTTCACGTCCCAGCCGCAGGTTTTCGATTTCAATACGCAATGTTATATCAAAAAACTCATGCACAAACGGCCTTTCGCGGGAAACATCGAGGTAGGCGCGGACGGTGCCCGGGCGTTCATTGGCGATAACCGCGCCGGCGGACAAAAGCACGCACACGGTAATTGCCTGAATGGCTTTGTGCAGATTATTCATCCGGCACCTCCTGTCCGCTTGCAAGGGCCGGAAGGCTGTGTAAGGCGGCCTGCTGTTCCTGGAACAGGCTTACCAGGGCGCTGGATGCGGCGAGCAGCGTCAGGATAAAAAGAACGCCGGCGCTGCCGCGTGCTGCCGGTGAGTTGCCGCGTATGGCCAGCGCCGCCAGCAGGCAGCCGGCAAAGCTGAATGTGATAAACAGCCGCAGGCGTGCGGCAATCCCCAGCGCAAAGTGCCATGCGAAAAGATGGCGATACCATGGCAGGCTGATTTCTTCATCGGTCATTGCCGCCGGATCTTCCCAGGTTTGCGCCAGATTATGGGCAATATACCAGCGGTAACCAAGATAGCGTTCAGCGCGGATAAAGGCATCAGCGGCTTTATGTGAGTTGCCTGCCAGTAAATGCAGCGTGCCGAGATTGTACAGCATAATGCCGTCGCGCTCACCCAGCGCCAGCAGTTTTTCATAGGCCTCCGCTGCCGCGGCATAGTCCTGCCGGTTGCGTGCGCTGCGTGCCAGTGTTTCCGCGGCCTCACGGTAGAAACGGATTTCACTGCTGCCGGCTCCGGCAGTCAATGCGCCGGCACACAGCAGCACCGCCACGATCCCGCCAGCGGTTGTTTTCCGTTGCACGCTGTTGCGCTTTTCTGTGAGCGCCCGGTCAAGCGCGATCAGCAGTTCTTCCGTGCGGTGTTTTACATCATCGCCGCCCGGCTTTGCGGCGGCGGATTTGCCCCCAAGGTAAACGGCATCGAACAGCTCCTGGGAAAAAGAGCTGAATTCATCACGCAGGGCCGGTTCTACTTTGTCCGGCAGCAGTTGCGGAATATCTGAAGGTGTAATATGTGAGGTCTCCCGGTCCAGTCTTTCGGCGAGATATTGCCGTACTATTTGCCAGCAGATTGCGGGCGGGTTTTCCGCCGTCGGATTTTTCTGCAGTTCATGCATTGCTTTGCGCAAAGCAATTGAACTGCGCAAACGGATTCGCCATGCGCGGCGGAGTGCTCCTGCATGCGGTTGCAGGCGTGCTGCCAGCAGGATAAGCGGTCCGGCCAGAAACAGCAGCCACCAGCCGGTTCCCGGCAGCGGTGTAGCGTGCGGCAGGCTGGTGCCCAGCAGCAGCGGGGCGACCCGCAGTTGATATTCATCGTGCCGCATAGCTGGCCGCAGGGCCTCCATGCCGATAATCATTGAGGCATCCAGCTCCGGTGCCGGGTCGGCGCGCAACGGCACCGGTGCCGAGGCGGCAATCCTGTAACTGCGGGTATCAATATCAAAAAAGGCAATTTCAACCGGCGGCATTTCGTATGTACCTGGCAGCAGCGGCCGGACGATGTATTCGTAGTTGATTCCGTCATCCGTGCGTTGTGTGCGTGCGGTTTCATCGTAGACGCGGAATTTACGCGACAGGTTATCTTGACGGGTAAGCTGGGGGCGGGTGACGTTTTCGAACCTGACATCCCCGCGCAATTCCAGGCTGAGGGTCAACGGATCGCCGACGCGGCAATGGCGGGAATCGAGGTTTGCACGCACATCCAGGTTGCGTCCGATGGCTCCATAATATGAGGCGGGGCGGCCTTCTTCGGGCGGCGGCACAACGCGCACGGTCACCGCCGGACCGATGGCGAATACATCGCTGGTAATCGGCTGTCGCCGGTTATCAATAGCTACGATGACTGGTCCTTTGAACAATGCCGGACCGAAAGTATACAGCCCTTCTTTTGCCGGCCGATATTCCATCGAGAAGGAATATCTGATATAGGCTGTGCCGTTGGTGTTGATCCTTTCTGCCGGAAAGGCGAATCTGACCGGCCGTTCCCCGCGCCGTTCCATGGGATCGATCATTGACGGAAAGCTGAAGAAACGCGGGCGGGAGGTATAGCGGTTCAGGTGAAATCCGGGTTGATCGTGTTCAGCTTGCAGCGGGCCGAGTTTTCTGAAAAGATCTTCGGCTTCGAGTCCCTCCGGCGGTGGGACTTCAAGATAGGGGACATCCAGCCGCGGCGGGTCGCGCAGCAGCACGGGCTGTGTGCCGCTGAAGGGCGGCGGCAGTGTTTTTATCAGGACTTCCAGGTCGATCCGGAACGGTTCATCCACGAGCACTTCCTCCCGGCTGGCGATAATGTTCAGCAGCACCTGATCCTGATCTTCAATCCCGCGCACATTAATCACCACGCCTTGGTGTGAGATGCGTCTGCCGTCGGCAGTTTGCAGAAAAACCGGACCGATGTGGACGGCCCCTTCACGGCGCGGGGTTATCTCATAAACAAACAATCTGCCGCTGTAACCTTCCTGCCGCAGCATTCCGTTGCGGATAACCGCGGTAAAGCGGCTCTCGCTGTGAGTGCCCAGAAACTTGATTTCGCAGTTTTCGATTTTTGAAAGATCCGGGCGCATGTTCTGGTCATCAATTCCCTTGACCCGCACGGAGAAAACCACCGATTCGCCAAGATAGATTCTTTGACGGTTTACTTCTGATTCGAGGGTGAGAGTTGCCGGCTGTGCATGCAGAGAAGCCGCAAGGACGGTGAGCAGAAGCATGGCGCAGACGGGGTGCGGGATAAAGACATTAGACCATAGACCATAGACATTAGACCTTAGACCATAGACATTAGACCATAGACCTCTTTGTCGCGAGCTTTGTCGCGAGCTTTGTCGATCTGAAGCAGGCGAGATGCGGGATGCGGGATGCGGGATAAAGACATTAGACCATAGACCATAGACATTAGACCTTAGGCCTCTTTGTCGATCTGAAGCAGGCGAGATGCGGGATGCGGGATAAATCCGCTGTGTCCGGAGCGGTCGCTGTTTATGTTGTGTGGCTTGGTTCATCATTATTAGAGATGGCCTATCTCTCCGGCGACGCAGCGCCGGAAAACCATAGGCAATAACTTCCTTTGTATCCTTCTATAGTCGCCCTTACCAGTCCTTTTCATCTGGTGACAGCGGGAGGTGCTGGCGGCGTCTTCTTTCGCGCTGGTATTCGTCTTCGCGTTCAAGAATCTGTTGCAGCAGCCGTTGGATTTCGTGTTCCGGCA
>PXDI01000309.1 GCA_003565095.1 PVC group bacterium
CCCAGCAGCATGGCGGCCGGTACGAAGAACGGATGGATCGTGACACTGCCGGACAGCGCGGCAGCCATTCCGGCGATCATTCCAATAACAAAGGCGGCAATTCTTGTGGCGGTCATGGCAGGTTATCGTCCTCCTGTTGCTCCTGTTCAACCTGACGAAAAAACCCGCGGTTACTTTCGTATATCGCATCGGGATGAAATGACGGCAGCAGTGCGGCGAGCGCAATGCCGATGGCGAGAGCCGCAGCCAGCACCAGAAGTATGCGCCGTCCGCCTTGCTGCAACGGTTCGACGCTTTCTTCAGAACAGTCCTCAACCCGCATGATATCAAAGCCGAGTGCGGCAAGGCGGAATGCCAGGTATTTGGCAAATGGACCGGGATTTCTATTGTCCCGGCCGGAAAACAGGGGCTGCGGAAAGTTCGGATTTGCTGAAGGGCGGCATACCGCGGCACCGGTATGCCCTCCATCGCCTGCATGTCCGATCTGCGGCATCAGTGACCCGAGGTTGAACGTTGTATCGGAGTTGTTCAACCGCCGGGCAACCAGCAGATCTGTGCCGTAGCAATAAAACAGGTAATCGGCAGCGGGATACTCTTTTGCCAGCAGCTCGCAGGCCCGGCCGACAGGCAGTGATCTGCCGCGCTGTTCATCGCGTACTGCCGGAATAACATAGATTGCCAGGCTGTCTTTCGCTTTACGCGTTACAGCAAATTCCGGCATGTCGCTGCCATACCCCATAGCGGATGACGGCGGCTCTGCATTCTTTGCCGCTGCCACATGGATTACATGTATGGCCTGTTTCAGGGCCGGTATGGTTTTCTGTGCCGAAGCATCCCATTCGCCGGCTGGAGTGGTTAACCGTGGATCATTCCGCAGCGACGCAATGTTGTTTTCCCTGATGGCCTGCAGCAGGCATTCCGCCAGCTCAATTTTAGGGAAACCGCCCTTGATCAGGGTTGTCAGCATTTCGCCCAGCGGGGTGCGGTCGGTGACAAAATCCTCTGCGTGGGCGGTGTTGCGCAGCGTGCGTGCGGCCTCATTATCCGCCACAGTTTTTTCAAGGGTCGAAGCGTGCACCATATCCGCACCGCAGCGCCATTCTTCAGGAGGTTGTTCCGCTCCCTGCAAAGGCCCGCTCAAAGCCAGATAGCCGATCAGTTTTTCATCCTGCAGCTTTTTTAGATTATTCTGTTGCTCAGCGGTAAAAGGATGGTGGTCTTCAAACCGCGCTACAGAGATGTCGTACTGTTTTGCCAGCGCACGGATTTCATCCGGCAGGTCGGGAAATGCGCCTGCCGGCAGATCTGCCATGTAAAGCCGGCAGTGAGCGTAATCTTTCAGTGCAAAGAGCGATTCGTGGTAATTCAGGAACACGAACCGCCAGTCGCGGCCGTATTGCAGTTGCCGGGCCTGAGACAGCCACCATCCGTAAAAAACGGCGCTGGCAACCGTATCCAGATCACCGCCGGTTTCGTGAACGTCACGCAGTTTCAATACCGCATCAACCAGATCCTGGTTTCCGGAAACCGTTTTGATATGTTCCATCCATTGAAATTCGGTAGCTATGGCTGTGTTGTCAGGCGGCTGCAGTGCCGGCAGGCATTGAGTAATGATTGACTCAGACTCGGCACGGAGCTGCCGGGAGCGTGTTTGCTGCTGCTTGATAGTCAATGGAATTCCGAATGAGGCGCAGTAGCGCAGAACAAAGCCGGCTTTGATGCTTTCATGGCCTGTTTGGGTTTTTTGGGGGGTATCAGGTGGCGGGGCGGCCAGCAGGTTTGCCAGGACCGCTTTCTGAAATGCTGTGATGACCGGATTTTCTGAATCATCCATCAGCAGCATGCGTACGGCACGTGCCTGCCGGCGTGGTACGGTATAGCCCTCTTTGTCCCGTCCGGTCTCAAGATGCAGTAACTTGTTGATCGTTTGCGTACTTTCGGCCAATGCTACGCCGGCACCGTGAATGACAACCAAGTGCCGTAACTGTTGATTTGCCTCGGGGCGGCAACCATTATTCTGCGGTGCATCCATATATGCACTATGGCATAATCAACATTTACTGATCAATCATGATTAATGCTCAAGAGGTGCTTGACGTGCGGTAAATTCCGGCATAATGTTATGCAATCAATATGACAAATCCGGGTGTTACTTGTCCGGTGGACGAGAGGAGCTTGTAAATATGGCCGAGATTAATCCGAATGAAGCACCGAAGGCTGTCCGTGATCTGTATTTGAAAGCTACGGCGGCGCTGGAGAAGGGCAATCTTGATTATGCGATGGAGCTTTTAACCCGTTGTGTCGAAATGACCCCTGAATTGACGCAGGCACGGCGGCTGTTGCGCCAGGTTCAGGTGAAACGTTTAGGCAAGAAGGCTAACTCCCCGCTGACTCATCAGTTGGCAATGCTGACCGGATTGCCTGGATACCTTAAGGCGATGACCAGTATTAAATCCGGCAAGTACAAGGAAGCGCTGGTTACCATAGAGCATTTGCTTTCCAACGATCCCTTGAATAATAATTTTATCAAGTTGTTTGTCGATGCGGCCCTCGGAGCCGGTATACCCGAGTCGGCGATTGCGACACTGGAAATCGCCAAGGATTATGATACGGAGAATATTCATGTTTTGCAGATGCTTGGTATGCTTTACACCAAGATGGGGCGTAACAGTTCTGCGCGGCACTGTTTCGAAAAGCTTTGTGAGATTGCGCCGAATGATCCTAAGTTGATCAAGGCGCTAAAGGATGTGACGGCGATGGAGTCCATCAAAGAGGACGGCTGGGGCAAGGCGACTTCCTACCGCGACATGATGAAAGACCAGAAAGAGGCGGAGCTGCTGGAACAGCAGTCTAAAGCGGTCAAGAGTGACAAGGATGTTGACGCACTGATTAAAGATACCCTGATGAAGATTGAGCAGGAGCCTGAGAACATTAACTATTTCCGTCAGATAGCGCGGTTATATTGTCAGGTGCATCATTTTGAAGAAGCGGTTGAAGCTCTGACGCGGGCTCAGAAAATGGCTCCGGGTGATCCTGAATTGGATCAGGCGCTCACGAATGCACGCATGCAGTGGTATGAATATGATATTGAAAAGCTGCAGGCGGCCGGTGATGAGGCAGGGATGCAGGCCAAGCAGACGGAAATGGCACAGTTTAAGTTTGATGACTTGCAGGAGCGGGTTAAGCGTTACCCGAACGATCTTAAGCTGAAATATGAATTGGGCCGGATGCTTTTTGATAATGGTTACATTGATGAGGCGATCCAGCAGTTCCAGCTTTCACAACGCAGTCCCAAGCACCGTGAAGAGTCTTTGTACTACCTTGGCTTGTGTCTCAAGAACAAGGAGCAGTACGATCTGGCAATCGAACAGCTTGATTCAGCACAGTCCGAGATTTATGAAATGGATGACACCAAGAAGCTGATTCTCTATGAGATGGGTGTTATTTCAGAGTTGATGGGGAATCTTGATCAGGCTGCCACATATTACAAGCAGATTTACCAGGTTGATATCGGTTTCAAGGATATTTCGGAGAAAGTTGCGGGCATCTATGAAACCCGCAAGCAGAACGGTTAGCCTGATTATATCTGGCTTGACCGGCGTTTTCGGTTATTCTTCATCATCCGGCGGTGCGGGCCATTTGCCCTGCCGTGCCTTGCTGATTATGTCACGGGTATCCTGCGGAAAATCACTGCGCAGCATCCAGTCGATAAAGCCGGGATCTTCACTTATAATATCGGCCAAAGGCGTTCCTTTTTTGCGGCCGAAATTCAGTATAACTTTCCCTTCGCGCCATATCAGCCGCCCGGCCTGGTCAACCCATCCCGGTTTACGCGGTGAACAGAATTCAGCCAGCTCTTCAACGGTTGATGGCACATCGGGATAGCGTTCAATCTGGGCATCCAGAACTTTAATAGTGGCTTCAACATCGGCAACGGCGCCATGCGCACCCGTATGGCTCTCGCCACAGTAGAATTCAAGGGCGGCAGTCAGATCACGCGGCTCTTTTCTGAAAAATATATGCTGGGCGTCAACCACCCGGCAGCGTGAGGTGTCGAACTTATGTCCGGCCCTTAGAAACTCCTCCGTCAGCATCGGAATGTCGTAACGCACAAGATTGTATCCGGCCAGATCACAACCTTCAAGAACCTGCAGAATATCCTGTGCAACATCCCTGAACGGCGGGCAGTCTTTTACATCGGCATCACGGATGCCATGGATTTTTGCGGCTTCTTCCGGAATCGGTATTTCCGGATTTACCATGAAAACATGCTGGTCACGGTGGCCGTCGGGGAACAGTCTGATCACCGCCAATTCAATAATGCGGTCTCCGCGCGGACTGGTTCCGGTTGCTTCGATATCAAAACAGGCAAGTGGACGGTCGAGTTGCAGTTTCATTGGCTTTATCCCTTTCTTCAAAAACGTTCTGTCAATAATTGCGCCCCAGTCTTGGGGCTAATCGTCGTTTCATCAAGTACTTTGTTTGCGAGTGTGGGAGTTTGGGAGTATGTGAGTGCGTGGGTATGGGAGTGTGTGAGGGTTTTTTATGAGCATAGTGAAGCATTTCAGGGAACTTCGTGTTTATCGCGAGGCATTTGAGTCGGCCATGCAGATCTTCGAGCATTCGAATGGTGTATCTCATGTAGTCAGGTTAGAGAAGATGAGGCCGAATACGAACTCCCAAACTCCCATACCCACGCACTCACATACCCACACACTCACATACTCAAATACCGTTTTCATTCTTTCCATAAAACTTTTGACAGTACCTGTACGTGTAAAAGAACGGGGAAATACAATGCGCCCTATACCCACCTACTCTTACACCTGCTCTTACACGCAGATCTATCTCCCCCGTCTTTTCTGTCCGTTCCCGCAGGTCGCGTAAGTGTATTCGGGTAAGGGTATGTAGTCTGCGGTCTGCAGTCTGCAGTCTGCGGTATTCAGTCCGCTCTCATTGGCACCCCCTAGGGGAGTCGAACCC
>PXDI01000254.1 GCA_003565095.1 PVC group bacterium
GACTCGGCGGAAAAATCTGTTATTTTTTGCGCATCCTTCCGCGTAAGCGGGTGTAGCTCAATGGTAGAGCTCCAGCCTTCCAAGCTGGCCACGTGGGTTCGATTCCCATCACCCGCTCCAACCTTAATAGCAATCGTTCTGGGTAAGTTCGTCGGGAGCGGTTGATTCCGCAGCCTTGCACAGTTGTTCGTAGAGTTCATTGAAGCAGGCGCCGAAGGCTTCGATGACCGCGGGATCAAACTGCCGCCCGCTTTGTTCTTTTATAAGCTTACGTGCGGTATCCGCCGAAATCTCCTCGCTGTAAACACGTTTGGTACGCATGGCGTCAAAGGCGTCGGCAACGGCCACAATTCTTGCGCTGAGCGGAATTTCCTTTCCCGACAATCCGCGCGGATAGCCGCTCCCGTCAAACGACTCATGGTGGGACCATGCAACTTCGGCGGCGTCAGCATAGGCAGGAAACGGCTGTAATAGATGATATCCGGCTTCCGTGTGGGTTTTCATGACAGCCATTTCCTCATCACTCAGCCCGCCAGGTTTCTGCAGAATTGCGTCAGGAATGGCGATCTTGCCGATATCGTGAAAGAATGCCGCACGGCGGATAGCTTCCGCCCGCATCTCCCCCAGCCCCATCTGGCGGGCAATCATAAAAGCATACCGGCTGGTCTCGCGGGCATGGTGCGCATAGCCGCTGTAGTGCACATTGCAGGCACTGGTTAATGTGCGTAACTGGCGCGTGGCGGCTTCCGACATGCTCATCCGGTTGCCGCTGGATTCACGAATGTCTAAAATTTCATCCCGCCGCTCCGGCAGATACTTCTCGGTAGCAAAATCTACGGGGGCCTGAATACCGGCAAGCAGGTTGCCGATTAATTCCGCCTGGCTCAATATGTCGTAAAGATCGCGCTGAACATGTTCCGGATCTGGATGACCTTGTTCCAAAGCCTGTTGTAAAAGGCGTGCACGCACGGTTATCACAGTCAAGGGCTGGTTAAGGTGGTGCTGCAAGGCTCCGGAAAGGGCACGCACCGCATCGCGTTTATGATTGCGCTCAATCTCCGCCGCAGCAGTATGATCATCAGTGACGTCATCAATAACTATCACAAACAGATCTGATTCTGTGGCGCTGTTGATGATTTCAAAACAGCACTGGCGTGGTTCTCCGCGGCTGTCTCTGATTGTAGTGCTGTTGGCGCTGTTGTGTTCCGGCGCATCCAAAAGCTTGCGAAAGAACTCCTCTGTCATTTCCGGAAACAACGCAAACAGCGGGCGGTCAAGAACGTCTGTGAATTCGCTAATGCCAAGAAAATCAACCATTCGGCGATTAACCCTCACAACAGTTCCCGCAGCATCTGTCAGCACAATCATTTGCGGCAAAAGGTCTATCATGTGCTGCAATTGCTGTTTGGCACGTTGAATAGCAGCCTGGCGGTCATTGTGAGGATTTGTCTGTGTTTGCATGCAACATCCCTGTTTATCGGCAGAAGGAATTAATAACTGTCAGAACGATATGGTTACGCCGCTTTATAAATCAAGCCTTATTTCTACCAATTAAATAAATCACCAGGCACCTTCGGCAAACACCACCACTTTGACAGTATTCAGCAGTATTTTCAAATCAAGCACCCAGTTCTGATTATATAAATAATATACATCCAATATGCACATACTGCGAAAATCAAGCTGACTGCGCCCCGATATCTGCCACAGGCATGTCAATCCGGGCCGGCCGGCATGCCGGATATAGTGCCACTGCTCATAATAATTACCAAAATCACGCAACGGCAAAGGACGCGGCCCCACCAGCGCCATTTCGCCTTTTATGACATTCAATAGTTGCGGTACCTCATCGAGGCTGAAACGTCGCAGCAGCCGGCCGGCCGGGGTGATGCGCGGATCGCGCTTGATCTTAAACAACCCGGTGCCGGTCTCATTTAATTCTTCAAGTTCACGCTGCTGCCGGTCGGCCCCTAAGCGCATTGTCCTGAACTTGTACATCTTGAACGGTCTGCGGTCGACACCGATACGCTCCTGCCGAAACATGACCGGCCCGCGATCCGTAATCATAATGGCAACAGCCGCAAGCAACCAGACCGGCGCCGACAACACCAGCAACACTAAGGCAAACAGCAGATCCAGGGGCCGCTTGACACGCTGATAGCGTTCCGCGCTGCTGATACGTCCGAAATGCACAAGCGGTGCATCTTCAAGTATATCAAACGGTAAACCGGCATTATGCAGCAAAACATCAATCTTGTCTGACCAGATTTTTACATATACATCATGCTCCCCGGCCCTTTCCAGCAAAGCCATTATCTGTGAAAGGGAAAGCTCGCGGTCGGCACAAATGACCATGACCGCCCCGCGTGATTCAACCATCTGCATAAGACCATCAAGCCGCGCACTGAAAGGATGTCCGGCAACCGGAATATAATGCCCGGCCGGCACCAGGCCATGCGGACGGCGTTCACGGATATAATCAATGATATCCGCGGCTGCCGGGTCTTCGCCATATACCACAACCGGACATAAGTCCATACCGGAACGGCGGCGCAGCCAATCCATAGCAGCTTCAGCGGCAACGCGCAGCAAGGGACAATAGACCGTATTCAGCACCAGCATAATAAAAAAGAAACTGCGCGGATGGAATATATTGCGACTGAAATAGAAATAAGCCAGAAAAGTCAGCATGGCGATCAGGTTTGCGAGCATTATACGCCATGCCGCCGGCCGCCGGTGAAGAAACCGGCGGCAGGCATACAGGTCATGCAACGCATACAGTATTACCAGCAGCACAAAACATTGCAAAAGAATCCGCGGGGCGGATAAAAAATAAAACTGCCGGTATAAGAGCATAGCCGGCTCGGGCACCCCTCCGGACATAACCCTTCCCAGCCACCTGAATAACGCGTCACCGAACACACTGCTGAACCTGAAATAAAGCGCACTGTAGTAGGCGGCCGCCAGCGCACAGAAATCAGCGCACAGCAAAGGCAGCCACTGCATCCGCATGCCACCGGCACGACTGCCTGATTTTTTATGTCTTCGCTCTTGCACAACCGCCCCACTTAGGCTATTTTCACCCGTGTTTTGTTTTTTATTTAACAACTATCAGAGGGTTATTATATGCATTTTGCTGTCTGTATCAAGCAGGTACCTGACACAACTGATGTCCGGATTGATCCCAAGACCAATACACTCATGCGCGAAGGAGTGGCTTCCATCATCAATCCTTTCGACGTATATGCCATCGAAGAAAGCATCCGGCTGAAGGAAAAATACGGCGGAACGGTAACTGTATTGACTATGGGTCCCCCGCAGGCCGAGGCGGCCCTGCGCGAAGCGCTGGCCATGGGAGCCGATAATGCGGTGCTTATCTCCGACCGGGCTTTTGCCGGAAGTGACACATGGGCCACCAGCTATACATTGGCCATGGCGTTACGCAAACTTGAAGATGTTACCCTTGTACTGTGCGGCAAGCAGGCTTCAGACGGCGATACCGCACAAGTCGGCCCCGGCATTGCAACCCATCTTGACTGGCCGCAAATCACTTATGTGCGGAAAATCGAAAATGTTGAAAGTGATAAGATTACCGCGGAACGGCTGCTGGAAAACGGTTACGAAGTTGTTGAATCTGAACTGCCCTGCCTGCTTACTGTGGTAAAGGAAATCAATGAGCCGCGCCTGCCGTCACTGAAGGGCAAAATGCGCGCCAAGAAGGCTGAGATTGCCGCCTGGAATGCAGCGGCAATCGAAGCCGAACCGGCAAAACTCGGCTTAGACGGTTCGCCGACCAAAGTCGTAAAAATATTCACACCTGAACCGCGTTCCGGCGGACAGATGCTGGAAGGGGATCCGGAGGATGTGTGCCGTGAGCTGGTGGCGGCGCTCAAAGACGTCGTGCTGGGCTGCGTTTGATTTTCAGGCTAATAATACAATCGAGGAATAATCATGGCGGATGCTATAAAGGTTCTTGAAGAAACATGTGTGGGCTGCGGCTTGTGTGTAAAAGCATGCCCTTTCGGTGCAATTGAAATGGACAACAGGCTTGCACGGATTGACCTTGCAAAGTGCACACTCTGCGGTGCCTGCGTTGATGCCTGCAAGTTCGATGCGATAGAAATGCGCAAAGCCCAGCCGGAAACCGGCATTGATTTTGCCGCCTATAAGGATGTCTGGGTATTTGCCGAACAGGTTGACGGGCAGGTTCAGTCAATCGCGTTTGAATTGCTGGGTGAAGGCCGCAAACTGGCCGACGATCTTGGCATGCGGTTATGTGCGGTGTTGCTGGGCTCAAACATCGAAACCGCGACCAATGAACTCATCGAGCGCGGTGCCGACCTTGTTTATGTAGTTGACCGGCCGGAGCTTGAGCATTTTGTCGATGAACCCTATGCTGCGGTTCTGATTGAAATGGTGCAGCGCCATAAGCCGAACATCTTCCTGTGCGGAGCCAGTACGATCGGCCGCAGTCTTGTGTCGCGCGTCGCGGTATCAGTTAACGCCGGATTAACCGCTGACTGCACCGGATTGACAATTGATCCGGAAACAAAAAACCTGTTACAAACCCGCCCGGCATTCGGCGGCAATATCATGGCAACCATTGTTTCCCCCAATCATCGGCCGCAAATGGCTACAGTACGTCACAAGGTGATGAAAGAGGCTGATCCGCAACCCGGCCGTACCGGCGAGAAATTAATCGAGGAAGTCGCGGCGGAAATCCTGAAAAGCCGCACAAAACGGCTCAGTTTTGTGCCGGAAGAAGAATCAACGGTAAATATTGCCGAGGCCAACATTATCGTCAGCGGCGGCCGCGGCATGCAGAAACCGGAAAACTTTGAGATGTTGCGTGAACTGGCGGAAGTTATCGGAGGCGGGGTGGGAGCTTCGCGGGCCGCCGTTGATGCAGACTGGATTCCCTATTCACACCAGGTGGGACAAACCGGCAAGACTGTCTGCCCGAAAATATACATAGCTTGCGGCATCAGCGGCCAGATCCAGCATCTGGCGGGTATGTCCTCGGCAGATATAATCGTGGCCATCAACCGCGATCCCGATGCCCCGATCTTCAAGATGGCGACCTATGGGATCGTCGGGGATCTCTTCAAAATTGTGCCGATGCTTACCCAGCATTTCAAGAAGATGCTTGGAAAATAGATTGACTTAGGTCGCTCATCCGGCAATGATAAGTCAGGATAAGTGGGTATTGCTTGTGGTCAATTGCATATCACAGGCAATTCTTCTATGGTCAATTGAGGAGGCTAAACAATGAAAGCCGGTTTTGTATTTATTTGCGTGTTATTCCTTTCGCTCTCCGTAAACAGTGCCGATGCACAGAATGCCAAACCCCGCATGGTGCTGCTATTCCCGGCGCGGCCGGCACTGGTGCAAACCGCATTTGATGCGGCATGGCTGCGTCCGGTCGATCTGGTTTCATATGACACAGACCACGCCGGCAACCTGCTCATGTGGCACTGGAATCCCGCTCAGCGGCAATGGATTGATTTGCCGGCAGAAGCTTTGCGGAGCAGCCTGCTGATGCGCGAAAAACAGGCGGATGTATTGGTAATTGGCGATGATCCTCAAATTGTAACAGATATTCAAGCGGCAACAGTATGGGCCGAATCAGTTGACACCCTGCTGGATCTGAATAAGCTTCCGGTTTTTAACCGCTTGAACAAGTCGCTGCAATTCAGTCCGCGCGAATGGCGCTGGCTGGCCGAACGGCATGGCCTCCAGTTGCAGGATGTAAATGTTAGCAGAAGGCGCTATGGACGCTGGGGCCCGCCCGGACAGCGCACAGAAAAAACACGCCCCGCAATTCTCCCGCAAATTCCGCTTGAGCCGCGCCGCGGCGTGTCACCAAGGTCAAGCATCAGCGTCAGTGAACCGGTTGAAACTATTGAATCTGAAGAAATATTGCCGGTTGAAGAACCTCAAGCCGCAAAACCTGAGCCGGCACGGCAGCAAATCGTTATAGAATCACCCATGCCGGATTCTGGGCCGGAGAAGGGTTCCCGCCGCAAAGATGCGGCGGCCTATCAACCGATTGCTCCTGAAACAGTCCTGGCCGATGACGGGGAAGAAGATATCAAGTAAAGCGCTTACAGCTTTTTTACTCACGAATCTGCCCCTTGCCCGCAACGATGTATTTATATGTGGTAAGTTCTTCAAGACCCATTGGACCGCGCGCATGCAGTTTATCAGTACTGATTCCAATCTCAGCCCCCATACCGAACTCCCCCCCATCGGTAAAGCGGGTAGAAGCATTGATGTAAACTGTTGAAGAATCCACATCCTGCACAAACCGCTTCTGTGCCTGTTCGTTTTCGGCAATAATCGCATCGGAATGATGTGACCCATATGTATTAATATGATCAACCGCCTCTTCGACTGAAGCCACCGTTTTTATGGAAAGCACCAGATCAAGCCATTCGTTAGGCCAATCCGCCTCGGTTGCGGCTTCAATCTTCGGCAATATTTTCAAAGTGTTCGCGCAACCCTTAATTTTGACGCCGCGCTGTTCGAGTTTTTGCGCCAGCTCCGGCAGGAACACAGGAGCCACCGCCTCATGAACAAGCAGCGCCTCGATGGCATTACACACTCCCGGACGCTGGCATTTTGCGTTCTCTGTAACCGACAAGGCCATTTCAAGATCAGCGCTCTCATCAACATATACATGACAGACGCCTTTATAATGCTTGATAACCGGAACGCGGGCCTGCTCGGTAACCGCACGAATTAAGGCCTCCCCGCCGCGCGGAATGATCAGATCCACCTTGCCTTCCATCTGCACCAGCTCCCGGACCGCTTCGCGTTCGGTAAAATCTATCATCTGAATGGCAAATTCCGGCATACCCTTGCGCATCCCACCGGCTTTCAAAGCTGCCGCAATGGCCAGATTGGAGGCCAATGCCTCCTTGCCGCCGCGCAGAATCACCGCATTGGCGGTTTTGAGACACAGCGCGGAGGTATCCGCAGTGACGTTCGGGCGTGATTCATAAACAATGCCGATAACACCGATCGGTACCCGCTGTTTGACAATTTCCAGTCCGTTAGGCCTTATCCAACGGCTGATACGGGTCCCGACAGGATCTTTCAATGCCGCAACTGAACGCAAACCGCGCGCCATTGAGCTGATCCGTTCATCTGTCAAAACCAGGCGGTCAAGCATCGCATCAGACAGACCGGCCTGCCGGCCGTTCTCCACATCAACGGCGTTGGCTGCCTTTATGGCTGCTGCCGACTGCTCAATTTCATCTGCCATTGCCATCAAAATGGCGTTTTTACGGCGTGCCGGCAGACGGGCGAGCTGCTGGGCGGCATCACGCGCACGTAATCCCATTTCCTGTATAATTGCGTGAATATCCATTCTATTGTTCCTTCCACCGAAACCTGTGTCAGACCAGAATCATGGTCCCGACATCCTCGCCGGCTGTAATGCGTTTTAGTATTCCTGCCTTACGGCCATCGGCTATAACAACCGAACATCCCGTTTTTGTGGCTGATTGTGCAGCGCGCAGCTTGCTTGTCATTCCGCCCTTGGAATGACTTGACGCCACGTCCCGGACCAGTTCAAAAGTCTTCCGGGATATCTTTTCAATGTATTTAATCCTGCGGGAACGGCCGGTTGCCGGGTTGAGCTCCCGTAAACCGTCGACCGTCGTCAACAGCACCAGCAAATCGGCCCGGATAAGCTGCACTACCAGAGACGCCAGCAAATCGTTGTCGCCCAAAGCCAGATCCGCGCGAATCTCCTCATCGGCGACAACATCATTCTCGTTTATAATCGGAACCACCCCGCGCCGCAGCATGTGCTCGATCGTCCGGCGTGCATTGGTCATGCGGACCTTATTGTGGAAATCGGCATGCGTAAGCAGCACCTGACCGACTTTCACACTATGCGCCGAAAAGAGCGCGTCGTATCGCGCCATCAGCCGGCACTGCCCTACGGCCGCAGCCATTTGCTGCTCAGGCAACGCAGTGGGACGCGCCTGCATACCCAGCGCCTCCATGCCGGCGGCAATGGCCCCCGACGACACCATCACCACCTCATGGCCCGCTTTTCGCAGCGCCACCACCCCGCCGGTCAAACCGGACATTCGACGAACATCAGGCCGACCGTTGCTCTGTACAAGCACACGACTGCCGATCTTGACCACCACACGGCGTGCATCCTGTAATACCGACCGGTACTTCAATGACATTTTCATCTAAAATTATTCCCAGATATTCAACCAAACAGTGATTAATGACGGGTAATATAGAAAAGAATGCCGCCGCGTACAACAACGAAAACCGGCCGGCTTCTGTAACTTTTTTATTGACCCTGCGTACAACGCGGTTATGATACGTCGGTTTTTGAATGATTGATCAGGACTGTTGCATAAGACTGTTGCGGCAGAGATAGTGAATAAAGAGAGGAAATGGTGCAGGCATGCCCAATATTAAGAGCGCAAAGAAACGTGTAAAGCAATCGGCCGTAAACGAAGTGAGAAACCGCAGTGAACGCAGCCGCGTGACGACCGCCCGGCGTAAGTTTACCGGGGCAATCGAATCAGGTGACAGCAGCGCAATGGAAGAAAGTTACCGCGAGTTCTGCTCGGTGGTCGACAAAGCCGCTAAACACGGTATTATCAAGAAAAACACGGCCGACCGCAAAAAAGGCCGCGCGGCAATTGCATTGCGCAAAGCCGGCTGAAACTGCGCTTACTTACTGCCGCAAGCGCAAGTAAACTCTTACCAGTATTCAACTACGCTTCTGACAATCCGGCGGGCAAGATTGGCGGCAGCCCCCGGCAAGGCGTTTGCCTTTGCCGAGGCCAGGTCCCCGCCGGGATCAAAATCGTGTTCGCCATGTACACTGGCGCGCGCAATTTCTTCACCGTTAGCTGTACGCGTGAAAAGTACATCTGCATATATCCACATGCGGTATTCACTGGTTGCCCGGGTATCATCACGATCATAACGTACCGGCTCAAGTTTAAATCCGGTCAGAACCACCTCCAGAACAGCATCCGCGCTATCAATATCGGCAATCCTCAGACTGCCGTCGCGCTGAAATTCACTGATAACCGCCTGAGTTGCTTCGGTCTCAATCATCGGCTCATCAGAATTATTGACAAAAGCAGGAACATAAACCGAGCGGATATCCGGCGGCAGCGAACTGCCCAGCCGATATCCCAGCCCCGTACAACCGGCCAGCAAAGAGAGACACAATGGCAATAAAAGCACTAATTTATCCAGATATGGCTTCGCCGGCATATTATTCATCCCCCGGTAGTTCAACTTTTGCGTCTAACTCATCAATCCGTTCACGAACATTTGCCGCATCCCCGCCATCAGGAAAGCGCTTGATATAATCCCGGTATGCCAGCAAAGCAGAATCGGGACGCCTGGCTATCCGGTCATAATAAACCGCCCGTTCATAGTGCATTCCGGCCAGCATTGCTTTCAACTCATCAAGATACCCCTGCACGGTCGCGCGATATTCGCTCTGACGCCCGGGGCCGGCCAAAAATCCGGCACAGGCGGAAAGCGCGTTGCGCACCAGTTGTTCATCACGCGGATATTTTAATGCCAGCCGGCGCAGATTATCAACCCGCCGGAAAGAAGCCTCAAGCGCAAACGGTCCACGCGGAAACCTGCGCTGCACAACATCGTAGGCCGCTATCGCGTCGGCATATCGCTTGCGGTTTTCATGAATGCGTCCAATCATGAAATATGCTTCATCCGTCCGCTCCCAGCGCGGAGCGTTCCCCGTAATTGTCTCGAGCAGCGGCAAAGCCCGCTCTGGGGCGTTGTAGCCCGGCAAAAACAACCAGCTCATATAACGGCGGTTCATAATCTTCTCCGCCAGAGTGAACTGGTATTCCAGAGTTTCGACAAAGCCGTATTCACCGGGATAATGCTCGATCATATACTGGAACTGGTCAAAAGCCCTGTTATAGCGCCCCGCTTCTTTCAGCAGCCGGGCATACGCCATCTGCGCTTTGGCGGCCTCGCGCGTATCGTGCCAGGTATGCACCAACGCATTATATGCACGCCGTGCCGCGCGCAAACGCCCATCTGCCTCCAACGTTTGTGCATATGCAAGCTGTTCCGCAGCAGTTTCACGGGCTGGCCGCCGAAAGAAACGCGGACGCTTGCGCCGGATTACTGAAGTCTCCGTCGCAGTCCCCCAGTCATCATCTTCAATCTGGGCGGTCCCGCCGCATACCAGCAAAAGCATGACCACACTTATAACCGTCATGAGTCGAGTGAATTTCATAAACACAAGCGTATGCACAATCTCTCCGCCAGTCAAGCCAGTGTTATTATATTGACGCTGCACCTGTCAGGCGCTAATGTTCCGCCTTCGAAATTTCTATAACAGGAGAACAATTATGTATACAGCTTCGGATTTGCGCAAAGGTCTTAAAGTTCAGATCGATGGACAGCCGTGGGTAATCACTGAATTCACATTTATGAAACCCGGCAAGGGCCAGGCTATCTATACCTGCCGGCTAAAGAATATGATAACCGGATCCACGATGACTAAATCCTACCGGTCAAACGAGAAATTTGAGCCTCCGGCGCTGGAAGAAAGAGATCTGGAATACTCCTATCCTGAAGGGGATAACTACATCTTCATGGACGAAAATTATGAACAGGTGATGATTTCCGCTGAAGTGCTCGGCAATTCACGGTTTTTCCTGAACGAAGGAGTCAGTTGCTCCGTATTGTTTTTCAACAATCAGCCGATTGAAGTAACGTTACCGACATTTATCGAAAAACAGATTATCTATACAGAGCCGGGTGCACGCGGAGATACCGCAACGAATGTCTTGAAACCGGCCAAAATTGTGGGTGATTACGAAATACAGGTACCCCTGTTTGTCAATCAGGGCGATATTGTCAAAATCGATACCCGTACCGGTGAGTATGCTGACCGCGTACTGAAAGCTTGAGGCGGGGGCGGTGAGCGCCAGTTGCGCAATGCTCGGGTTCCGCAGCCGGCTGCTTTGGGCCGTCCGCCAATTCTTTCAGGCCGAGGGCTATACCGAAGTTGAAACACCGGTACGCCTCCGCACGCCCGCACAGGAGCCCCATATCGAGGCGGAGCCTTCCGGCAGCTACTGGCTGCGCACCTCCCCCGAGTTTCATATGAAACGAATTCTGTCAGCCGGACTGCCTAAGATATTCCAGCTCGGCCCGTGTTTCCGCCGCGGAGAGCGCGGACACCTCCATCACCCCGAGTATACCATGCTGGAATGGTACCGCACCGGAACAGACTATCGCGGAATCCTTGATGAAACCAGGCGGCTGCTGTCTTTTGCCGCAACGCAAGTCCTTGCGGATAGTAAAGAAGAACATGCTGAACGATTGTTGCACGCATTGCAGGCCGATTGGGCGGTGTTATCAGTCCGGGAGGAATACACCCGGCGCGCTGGCTGGGACCCCTTCAGCAGTTTCGATCCGGACCGCTTCGATCTGGATATGGTGAATATCATCGAACCCGGTCTTCCCCGCGGAAAACCGGCCGTGCTGATTGACTACCCTGTCCAATGTGCCGCCTTTGCACGCATCAGGCAGCACGGGCAAAGCGCCGAACGCTGGGAACTGTATATTGACGGGATTGAGATTGCCAACGCCTACAGTGAACTGACCGACCCGGCGGAAATGCGCCGTCGCTTATGCGAAAATGCCCGAAAGAGCAGATCCGCGCAACAAACCGTTTATCCCGACGACAAAAACCTGCTGGCGGCTATGGACAAGGGCCTCCCGGATTGCGGCGGTATCGCGCTGGGATTCGACCGCCTGGCAATGGTTTTAGCCCGCTCAAACAGCCTAGATGAGGTAATGGCCTTCCGGGAATGATTTATTACTGATTTTTCTGCTTTTAATTGAAGAAAAGCCTTGCACTGCAAAACCTTTCTGGCATACTCATTTAATAAGTTTACCGACGGTCGGATGGCGCGTTTTCAGAGCCACAGTTTTGATGTGCAGCCTGCACATTCCGCTACGTCTATAAGGAACCAATGAATATTAAATTTCTGCGTGGCCTATGCCGCAGCAGCAACAGGGAAATATATGTCAGCAGCCAAATATGATGCCACCAACATAACTGTTCTTGAAGGCATAGCCGCAGTGCGGATGCGCCCGGCAATGTATATCGGTGACACCGGTGTGCGCGGTTTACACCATTGCGTCTACGAAGTGGTTGACAACAGCATTGACGAAGCACTGGCAGGTTACTGCACCAGCGTGCAGGTTGTGCTGAACGCTGATGGATCAGTCACCGTCAGCGACAATGGCCGCGGTATTCCCGTTGATATTCACGCCACAGAGAAAAAGCCGGCCGTCGAAGTGGTGCTGACAACTCTGCATGCCGGCGGCAAATTTGATAATGACAGTTACAAAGTTTCCGGCGGATTGCATGGCGTGGGTGTCTCGTGCGTCAACGCCCTCAGCGACTGGCTTGAAGTTGAAATCCGCCGTGACGGCCATGTCTATCATCAGCGTTTTGAACGCGGCCATGTGGCATCACAGCTTGAAACAATCGGCGAAACCAACAGCACCGGAACAAAAATAACATTTTTTCCGGATGGGTCAATATTCAATACCGGCAAATTTGAGTGGGATATTCTGGCCAACCGCCTGCGTGAACTGGCCTTTCTGAATAAAGGGGTCGAAGTCCGCCTGATGCAGGAAGATTCCGGCCGCAACGAAATATTCCGCTTTGACGGCGGCATCCGCGAATTTGTTGAGCACCTTAACCGCAGCAAGTCACCCCTGCATCCTGACGTCATCTATTTTGAAAAAGAACGTGACGGGGTTCAAGTTGAAATTGCTTTTCAGTACACCGACGCTTTCAATGAAACCCTCTTCAGCTTTGCCAATAACATCAACACGATTGAAGGCGGCACGCATCTCAGCGGGCTGCGTTCGGCTCTGACACGCACAATCAACAGCTACGCCAGAAACAACAAGCTGATAAAGAATGAGGCGGAAATAATGTCGGGCGAAGATATTCGTGAAGGCATTACCGCGATTATCAGCGTGAAGGTGCCCCAGCCGCAGTTTGAAGGACAGACCAAAACCAAGCTGGGTAATGGTGAAGTTCAGGGAATTGTTGAAGCGGTTATCAATGACGAATTGGCGGTTTACCTCGAGGAACATCCCCCGGTCGCCCGCAAAATCATCGACAAAGCTGTCCTGGCGGCAAGAGCCAGGGCGGCAGCCCGTAAGGCGCGCGACCTCACCCGCCGTAAAGGTGCGCTGGATTCCGCGGCACTGCCGGGCAAACTGGCCGACTGCTCAGAACGTGATCCGGCAAAATGTGAGCTTTATATTGTCGAAGGTGACAGTGCCGGCGGTTCCGCAAAACAAGGACGGAATCGCGAAAATCAGGCAATCCTGCCGCTGCGCGGCAAGGTGTTGAATGTTGAAAAAGCCCGCCTCGATAAAATTCTCAACAACCGCGAAATCCGCACCTTGATTACCGCTATCGGCGCAGGTATCGGTGAAGATGAGTTTGATATCGCAAAAGTCCGCTACCATCGTATCATTATTATGACTGACGCAGATGTCGACGGTGCACATATCCGTACTTTACTGCTTACATTCTTCTACCGCCAGATGCCGCAACTGATGGAAAAAGGCTACATCTATCTGGCACAGCCGCCCCTATATAAAATCACCCGCAAAAAACATGAGCAGTATATCGAAAGCGATGAAGAGCTGACCAGCGTGCTGCTCGGGCTGGGAATGGCTGATGTAACCATGTCACGAACAGAGCATGATGAACCGGTTGACAGCGAGACCGTACAAGCACTGGTGGATATACTGCAGCGCCTGCACCGTATCGCAGAAAGCCTGCGCCGCAAAGGTATCGATTTTGAAGATTTCATCAACCTCCAGCACCCCGAAACCGGGCACTTCCCGAAATATATTGTGCATATCACCGAAAACAATAACGTAACCCGCCACTTTGTGCACACAGACACTGATCTGAAAGAATTGCGCGCGGAGCTGGAAGCCCGGCTGGGATATTCGGTGGATACAGCTTCCGACGACTTTGATGACAGTCAGGCCGGGGATGTCTTTCGCTGGCGCGAAGTGTTTTCGGCGGAATCCCTCGGGAGACTGGCTGAACGTCTCAAGCAACTCGGGTTTTCCATTAAGCAATACGCTGAAGGCACCGAACCGGTAATCTGGTTGCGTGACGGGGAAGCCACACGACCGGTCAACTCCCTCGCGCTGCTTGTGGATGCCATCCAGACTCTCGGACGCAAAGGACTCTCCATCCAGCGCTACAAGGGTCTTGGTGAAATGAATCCAGAACAGCTTTATGAAACAACGATGGATCCAGCCAAACGCCACCTGCTGCAGGTGATGCAGGAAGATGCCATTCGCGCCGACGAAATCTTTACTGTCCTAATGGGTGACGAAGTTGAACCGCGCCGCCGCTTTATTGAAGAAAACGCATTGAATGTGAGGAACCTGGATGTCTGATAATAATCCAAACGAGACCGTACCGGAAGAACCATTGCAGGATCAGCGCATCAGCCCGATCCAGATTGAAGACGAAATGCAGTCTTCATATATTGATTACTCAATGAGCGTAATCGTTGGACGCGCCCTGCCGGATGTCCGTGACGGACTGAAACCGGTACACCGCCGGGTACTGTTCGCCATGCGTGAACTGGGTAATACCCACAACCGCCCCTATAAGAAATCCGCGCGTGTAGTCGGTGATGTGATCGGTAAATACCATCCACACGGTGATCAGGCGGTTTATGATACAATTGTGCGGATGGCGCAGGATTTCTCGATGCGCTACCGGCTCGTAGACGGACAGGGTAACTTCGGGTCAATTGACGGTGACCCCCCCGCCGCCATGCGTTATACTGAAGTCCGCATGCACCGCATGGCCGAGCATATGCTCGAGGACATTGATAAAAACACTGTCGCGTTCGGACCGAACTACGATGAATCACTCGAACAGCCGCTGGTACTGCCGGCCGCCCTGCCCAACCTGCTGCTAAACGGATCAACCGGTATTGCCGTCGGTATGGCAACCAATATCCCGCCGCATAATTTAGGGGAACTGACCGACGCACTGGTCATGATGATCGATAACCCGGAATGCACCGTCGATGACCTGATGACACACGTCAAAGGACCCGACTTCCCCACCGCCGGAATTATCTGCGGCAAGGTACCCATCGAGCAGATGTATAAAACCGGACGCGGACAAATGCGCGTGCGTGGACGTGCCGAAATTGAAGAAAACGATAAAGGCCGCTGCCGCATTATTGTCACGGAAATCCCTTATGCAGTCAACAAGGCCTCCCTGCTGGAAACGATTGCCCACTTGGTGCAAAACAAGGTCATTGAAGGCATTTCCGATTTGCGCGATGAGTCTAATAAACAGGGTATCCGCATCATCATCGAATTGAAACGCGGCGTCATCCCTCAGGTTATTCTCAATAATCTTTACAAACACACCACCCTGCAAACCACTTTTGGCGCAATTTTGCTGGCGATCAATAACGGCCGGCCGGAAATTATGAATCTGAAAGAGATTCTGCGCTGTTTTCTTGCACACCGTTTTGAAGTGGTAACCCGCAGATCTGAATTTGAACTGGCAAAAGCCGAAGCGCGCGCACATATACTGGAAGGCCTGCTGATTGCCCAGGACAATCTTGACGAAGTGGTGCGCATTATCCGCGAGTCCAGCAACCGCGATGAGGCGCGCCCCTCACTAATGAGCCGTTTCGGCCTGACGGAAATTCAGGCCAACGCCATTCTGGAAATGCGGCTGTACCAATTAACCGGACTGGAACGCCAGAAACTGCTGGATGAACACCAACAGATAATGGCCACTATCGAATACCTGCGGGATCTGCTGGCACATGAAGAAAAAATCTATGCCGTTATCCGGGATGAGCTGCTGAAGCTGCGCAACGATTACTCCGACAAGCGGCGGACGGAAATCACCGCACTTGAGGGTGAGGTCAATATTGAAGATCTGGTCGCTGATGAACCGTGCATTATAACACTCAGCCACAGCGGATATATCAAGCGAGTGCCAGTCGACACTTACCGCGCACAGCGCCGCGGTGGCAAGGGCGTGGCGGGCATGGCTACCAAAGACGACGATTACGTTGAAATGCTGTTTTCCGCCGAAACACACGACACCATGCTGTTCTTTACATCTGACGGCAGAATCTTCTGGGAAAAAGTGTACCAGATTCCTGAAGCACCCCGTACTTCGCGCGGTAAGGCTATCGTCAATCTGCTGAATATCGGCAACGATGAGAAAATCGCCGCACTTATCAGGGTGCGTGAGTTCTCTGAAGAACAACACCTGATGATGGCCACCAGACGCGGGGTCATCAAGAAAACCAATCTCTCCGCATTCAAAAATGTGCGGCGTGATAGCATAATCGCTATTAACATTGATCACGGCGACGAGCTCATCAGCGTAAAACCGACCAACGGCGAACAGGATGTGATGCTGTGCAGCCGCAAAGGATTAAGTATCCGCTTCAGTGAGGAACAGTTGCGCGATCAGGGACGCGCCACCCGCGGAGTGCGCGGCATGTCTCTGCAGGTCGATGATGAAATCGTCAGTATGGAGATTGTAAACCCTGAGACCACATTCCTGGTATGCACCGAAAACGGTTACGGTAAACGCACGGAATTCGACGAATACCGCAAACAAAGCCGCGGTGGCAAAGGGATCATCGCTATCCGCGTCTCAGAACGCAACGGCGAGGTGGTTGAAGCACATGCCGTCAAGGAAGACGATACACTGATGCTGGTTACAGCCAAGGGCAAAATGATACGAATGGCCGTATCAGACATAAACGTAATCGGCCGCAGCACTCAGGGTGTCCGCCTGATCAATGTGGACCAGGGCGACAAACTGGTTTCAGCTACCTCTCTCCCGCCGGATGATGAAGAGCTCGATGCCGTTGCGCCGGATATGCCGACAGATGAATCGGCAGACAATCATCCAGAGGAAACAGGCGCCACAACGGAACCTTCCGGTGATTCCTGTGAACAAGTTTGATCCGGTTTAGACGAATCCATCAAAGGCATCGGATCAGACTGAATTTATAGATGCAATTTCATAACACTGCTGCTATCGTTCCGTAACAATCTAATTTCACGGGACAATCATGAGTAAAAAGATAGAGAATACGGCCTTTGTTATATACATGGGGGCCGTTTTCGTTTCAGCGTTTGCCGGGGTTGGTGGAGGTCGCATTCTGCTTGCGCTGAGCCTGCTGTTTCTTTCCGCGCATTTAATCGAACAAAGACGGCGGCCAGTAATGCCTGCCGTCGGCTGGTGGACTCTTGCATATGCCTCCTGGATCAGCCTGGCCATTGTCTGGGGTCCGGAAGAAAGCGGCGAAGGACTGCATAAACACCTGCCGTGGCTGCAAATTCCGCTGGCGGCAATGCTGGTCACCACCCCGCAGCGCCTTCTCAGAGTGTTCAAGGCCTATGCGGCCGGAGCTGGTGTGCTTGCAGCAAGAGTTTTTTATGAAACACTTTCTACCAGCATTCAATCCTGCCGCGAAGGGCTTAGTATCAACTGTTCAGGCTGGGCTGCCAAGGTTTTCCAGCACCAGAACCTCGACGATTCCGATATCATTGCCAGACTGGTCGACCAGGGCGGCATGCAGGATGGACAGCGACTGGTTGTCGGCCTGCTGGCGATTGCCGCCTGTCTGTATATAATGCCGCAAAAAACCGGCGCTCACCGCTTCATGTGGGCACTTGTCATTCCCGTATTCATGGCACTGGTTTTAACCTTCAAGCGGGGCGCATGGCTGGCTCTGATAATTGTTATCTCTGTTGCACTTTTTCATGCAGCTATGCAGACACAACTGCTTTCCTCGCTTAAACATAGAGTCCGCAGAGCACACCTGCTGGGTGCCCTCTTTGTTATTATATTGGTTTTGTACGGGCTGGTCGCAAGCGGGATCACTGCGCAGTTGCAGCAGACGGCAGACGAGCAGTTGCATAACATGATTAATGCCGGAGGCAGAACTTGCATGTGGGTGGAGATTACACCGGAATTAGTTCGTCGGTACCCATGGGGCATCGGCTTTAAAACGCTTAATAGTGACATGATGCGGGCCATCGCACCTCAAGTTGAAAAACATCACAACCACGTACATTCTAACATTATGCAGTCCCTTGTAGACGGGGGTTGGTTAGGCTTGCTGCTGTTTTGCGGATGGATGATAAGCGCATTTGCGGCAGTTCTGAGACATGCCGGATTTATTAAACATGCCGGCGGCTTTTGCTTCACGCATGATAATCCCGATCAATGTATGGGCTATGTCCTGTGGCTGATGCTGTTGGCGCTCTTTATTATGGGATTATTCGAATACCAGATAGGCACCGGACAAATTGTACTGCTGTACGGAATGATAATGGGCTGTGCCGCCGCAGGTGCACAGCGGCAGCAGAAACGGGGCCAACGGATCATGGCGTCATGAGTGACAAGGCTTTGCTCATTATCAATATAGGCGAACATGACAGCGCCATTTACTCACGCCCGCTGATGAAGCTGTATTGCAAAAAATACGGCATTGACCTGGTGGAACTTACTGAACCGCGCATTCTTTTGCAAGGGGATGACGCCTCTTACCAGTACCGTATATTTGAGAAATTTCAGATTTATGATGTTTTGAATAAATATGAGCGGGTGCTCAGAGTTGATACCGATGTCCTGATATCACCTACTGCACCGGACGTTTTTAACTGTGTTCCGTCCGACTGTTTCGGGGTGGTTTATGAAGATTGCGGAGGCCGGGCAGAGCAGCGCTATTCGCAAATGGAAATTGTTGCCAAGTCATATGCCGCCGCACCCTGGGGAACTCGACGGTACTTCAATAGCGGGGTGATAGTTGCCTCACACATGCATCGCGATGTTTTCAAACTGAACGAACAGGACCGTGAAATAATCATGCACGGACAGCTCGGTGGATGCAAGGAACAGAATCTCTGCAACTGGAAGGTGCGTCAGTCAGGCTGCCATTTGCACGAACTGGAATTCCGTTTTAATCACATGTCGATGTTTTCCGGAAGATGGAACGGCTCTCCGCATCGCCTAGACTCATTCTTTATTCATCATGCCGGCAGCCAGAAACGCAAGCCACACCGTATGCAACGCGACAGCCGTATCCTTGGACGCGCCTGGCACAGCAAAACCGCCAGACTGCCATGGTGGAGCAAATTCCTCTGAATTTTATAGTTGAAATGCTTCTTACAAACCAGTATTTTGTATCTTTCAGTTTGCGTACCTGTAGCTCAATTGGATAGAGCACCTGACTACGGATCAGGAGGTTAGAGGTTCGAGCCCTCTCAGGTACGCCATTCTTTTAAACCCAAAACCCTAACAAAACAAGCGTTTTGGCCTTTATTCACAGGGTTTTGAGCAAATCCGCTCAATCCTTTACCGCCCCAACGCGCCCCAACCGATTGCAAGGGGGGTCACGCAAGATAAACAAACTTTGACAACCACATTGCCGAATAAACAACCATAGACAACCAAATTACCGCCCCGGCAACCGGCAAGGGTGATTGCACGACCGGAGGCCTTCGCGGGGATCATAGCGGCAAAGCAGCCCGATCCGGGCGGAGTACGGCGGCAGGCATGAACCAACGGCAACCGGCCCGCACGGCAAGAGGCCGCCAGCATAGCCGGCAGCAGACCGCCGCTCTGCCCTGGGGAAGCCGGTGAAGCACTGGACGCCGCGCCGTTCTCGTTCCAGAACGGCAACGGCGTAAACGTTTCGCAACGTTGACGCTGGCCGCCCTTGGTGGTGCCGTGGCGGTAGCGTTCTCGTTCTCGAACGGGAACAGCGCAACCGGTGATTACAGGTAACTGCTCAGGTACCCGCCCGCAACGGGCGGGCACCTGAGATGATTGGCCCCAGCCAACTCC
>PXDI01000294.1 GCA_003565095.1 PVC group bacterium
CGAGATTTTTCTTTTGCTCTCGGAGGGCGGGAAGATTACGATTGTTTCAGTGGTAGCGACATTGTGTGGCGTGTGGCTACCTGAGTAGTTACTAAAAAACAAGCTAAAAAAGACAAAGTGAACCCATATAGAGCAAGCTTCGGGCAAAATACTCCTTTTGCTCAACACGGGCGCTTGTCTATTGCTTTCCGCCCGTTTGGCTGAATTGTTCCGCTCGCCGAGCAAGCTCGTCGAGCGTGTTCAAGACATAGCTTTAGAGAACCTCTCTAACCCATAGCATCCTGCTGTTGGAGAACCCGGCGGTAGAATCCTTCGGCATTGCTGAGTTCCGCGTGTGTGCCGGTCTGGGTGATTCTGCCATCTTCCAGCACAATGATCCGGTCACAGGTGCGCGCGGTTGTGATGCGCTGGGTGATAATCAGACTGGTGCGTCCCTGCTGTACACGGATTAACGTGTCTCTGATGCGCGCTTCAGTGCGGGCATCCAGCGCACTGGTGGTGTCATCCATCAGCAGGATTTCCGGCCGTGTCAGCAGGGCTGCGGCCAGCGCCAGCCGCTGTTTCTGGCCGCCGGAAAGCCCCGCGCCCTGCTCGGCCACCAGTGAATCATATTTGTTGGGCAGCGTCATGATGAATTCATGCATCTCGGCCAGTTTTGTTACTTCAATAATATCCTCTTCAGTTGCTTCGGGGGTGCCGTAGGCAATGTTTTCGGCCAGTGATCCGGAAAACAGGAAGGGTTCCTGCTGCACAAATCTGACATGCCGGCGCAGTGATGACGTATCGGCATCGGAAACATTCACGCCACCGACGGAAACCCGCCCTTCCTGCGGTTCGTAAAAGCGCAGTATCAGGTTGAAAAGCGTAGTCTTGCCGGAGCCGGACGGGCCCATAATCGCAACATGTTCCCCCGGTTTGATCTTGAAACAGACATTGCGCAGTGCCGGTTCTGTCTGTGTCGGGTAGCGGAATGTTACGTCATTAAAAGTGATCCGTCCCGACATGCCGGTCAGCCGGATGCTGCCGGGTTTGACCTGTCGCGGTTCATCCAGCAGCGCAAAAACGCGCCGCAGGGCGACAAAGCCGGCCTGCATGATGCCTGCCATCCGGGTCAGGTTCTGGATCGGCTGGAAAACCTGCTGGGTTAATTGAATAAAGGCCACCACCGCACCGAGCGTTAAACCATGACTGCCCGTGCGCACGGCATTGAGGCCAACCCATAGTACAGTGGCGGCGGTACAGGCATGAATGGATGCTGAGGCGAACGAGAGTCCCTGCTGATAAAGCGCCTGGCGTTGAGCCAGCCGGACCCCGTCATGCACCCCGCGACCGAACCGGCCGACTTCCGATCTTTCCCGTCCGAAAGTCTGCACCACCTGGATGGCCGAAATCCGCTCGGCACACAGTCCGTAAAGGCGCGAAGTAATCCGGCTGTGAGCTATGCGGTTGCGCCGGAAATGCGGCCGCAGCCAGGCGAAAATGACGGCATACAGCGGAGCGGATACCGCCATGATCACCGCCAGACGCGGACTCATCCAGAAAAGAATCGCCATACCCGCAACCAGCTTGACCGGGTCAATCAGTAGATGTGAAATATGCGAAGTCATGATACGCTGAATGCGGCCGACATCCGCCTGGATGCGCGCAATAATCCTGCCGGACTGATTGCGGTCATAGTAATCGAGATGCAGTATTTCCAGCTTTAGAAAAATTTCTTTTCGTAGGCGCATGGCCATTTCCTGGCCGATCCGCAGGGTAAAGTAGTTTGAGATCCAGTTGCAGACCAGATTTACGGTATGCAGCAGCATGTTGAGTCCGAAAACGATCAGTACACCGAGCGTCAGTATTTGCATCCGTTCATCTGAGACGGTCTCGCCGCGGTAAGCCGGGCCGAGGACGTTGTCAATCAGATAGCGGTGGGTGGCGGCAAAGCCGTAGGGCACGGCGGCCCACGGCGCGAGCGACAGGAAAACAAACAGCAGCGCTTTCCAGTGGCCGCGCAGATATTCGCGGCAGAGCCGCTGAAAATCATCCACCCGCCCGGCGGTGTTTTCCTGGCTGTCGGCCAGCAGCTCATCGATAATGCGTTTCATCCGGTGACGCTTCATGTTAACGTCTCCTTTCCGCTCTCCCGCATCTTTTCATACAACATTCGATAATAGCCGTCAGGGTTTGTCATGAGCTGTTCGTGAGAACCTTCTTCAATGATCTTTCCGTGTTGCATCACAACAATTGCGTCGGCATTGATAATGGTTGAGAGACGGTGGGCGACAATAAAGCTGGTACGTCCTTGCAGAACCCGCTTAAGCGCGCGTTGAATGGCCGCCTCGGCTTCGCTGTCCAGCGAGCTGGTGGCTTCATCCATTACCAGAATGCGGGGATTGCGCAGCAGCGCCCGGGCGATGCTGATACGCTGTTTCTGGCCGAGCGACAGCTTTATGCCGTATGAACCGAGTGCTGTCTGCAATCCTTCCGGCATACGGCCGGCAAACTCCAGCACCTCGGCCGCCCGTGCGGCATCTTCAATCTCCTGCGCTGATGCAGCCGGCCGCCCGTAGGCAATGTTCTCGGCAATCGTGCCCTCAAATACCACCGGGCTTTGCAAAACCACCCCGAACAGGCGCCGCAGGCTGCGCAGGTTGATTTGCCGGATATCCGTTCCGTCAATCAGGATGGCTCCCTCCTGAACATCCCACATCCGCATCAACAGCGCGGTTAATGTGGTTTTCCCGCAGCCGGTATGTCCCACCAATGCAACCGTCTTTCCGGCTTTGGCGTTCAGGTTGAGCCCGTCAAAGAGGGGTTGATCAGCTTCGTACCGGAAGCTGACATTACGAAACTCTACATTTCCGTGCGGACATTCAATTGACGGCGCATCGGCATTCGGGTCAACATCCGGCTGTTCATTCAGAATCTCCGCGATACGTTCGAGTGATACGCGGATCTGGGCGAACTGCCCGGCAAAAGAAGTCAGCCGCAGCGCGGGATGCAGCGCCATCCAAACATAAGTGTTCAGTGCGAGCAGATCGCCGAGGGTCATGGTTCCCTGCAGGACAAAATAGCCGGCGAGACCGTAAATAACAGTTGAGCCGTAACCGGCAATCACATTGCAGACAGCACTGAGCGAAACCGTATTGATGCCGCTGGTAAAATGATGTGAAAGACCTTCGGCGGTTCTTTGCAGATATGTTTCGCGCTCTTGTTCCTCTTGCGTAAAGATGCGCACATGCCGGATGCCTTCGAGCGTTTCCTGCAGGCGTCCGACCAGCTCATCGTTAATGCGGCGTGCGGAATGTGTCGCCTTGCTGATCCGGCGCGAGAAAAAACGGTAGGCACCGGCATATAGCAATGTCACCAGCACCAGCAGCATTCCCAGCAGTGGATGAATGCTGACGGCCACCACTACTGAAAACAGGTAAACCAGCATATCCCCAAGCAGTTGAATCGTCTGGCCATTGACAAGCTGCTGCACGGTTTCCGTGTCATCCATGATGCGGGTGATTTTGCCGCCGGTGGGGTTTTCGGTATGGAAGCGCATGCTCAGGTGCATCAGCAGGCGGTACATTGCCAGCCGGAGTCCGGCGACAAACCGGTGCGCCACGTAAATGATGTTCTGGGTATTGGCAAAATGAATTACGTGTGCCAGAACCGGAGTGAGCGCGTAAATTATCAGCACCGCCGCGAGCCGGTGCCATTGTTCGGTGGCGACCACCCGGTCGATCAGATAACGGAAAATCAACGGAGGGCACAGCGCCAGCACATTAAACAGCGCGGTTGCGGCAATAGCTGTCAGCAGCCGTTTTTTGAACGGCCGCAGATAAGGTTTTAAGACATGCCAGTGTTTAGTCAAAAAAAGTCTTTCTATGTTTCGCCGTCTTTATTCATCCGGCAATTCGCCCGCTCCGGGAACGGGACGGTTGGCGTAGATCAGCATATAGGCCGCTGGAACAACAACAAGTGTCAGGGCGGTGGAAACCAGCAGGCCGAAAATCAGCGCCCACGCCAGACCGCTGAAGATCGGGTCCATGGTGATCGGCCAGGTGCCCAGCAGCGTGGTTCCGGCGGTCAGCAGGATCGGCCGCATACGCACCGCGCCGGATTGCAGAATGGCTTCACGCAAAGGCAGTCCGCCGGCCATGCCCTGGCGGATGAAATCAATCAGCACCACCGCGTTGCGCACAACGATCCCCGCCAGCGCAATCATGCCGATCATGGCCGTCGCGGTAAAAAAGACCGGGTTGGCATAGCCGCCCACCGGACGGTTTACCACCAGATTCAGCAATGCAAAGCCGGGCATGATGCCGATGATGGTCAACGGGATTGCCGACATGATCACCAGCGGCACAACATATGAACGGGTTTCGTATACCAGCAGCAGGTAAATGCCCAGCAATGCCACCGAGAAAGCAATCCCCAGATCGCGAAAAACATCGAGGGTTATTTTCCATTCACCTTCACCGCGCCAGTTGAGGGCAATGCCTTCCGGCAACGGGTTGTCCGCAAAATGCGATTGCAACGCCAGCACGGCGTAAGCCGGACCGCGTCCGGCAACTTCGGCGGTAACATAAACCACGCGCTCCTGGTTTTTGTGATAGATTGAGCGGGCACGGGTGGTTGCTTCAAATGTTCCCAGTTCGCCGAGTTGTACCATTGTTCCGTTCATACCCTTGACCGGAATGGTTCCGAGCGCGGCAGCCGAGGAGCGTTGTTCGCGCGGCAGGCGGATACGGATCGGCCGCTCTTCGTGTTCCCCCGGAATGTGCAGCAGTCCGGCATCCATCCCGCTGAGCGCGGTGCGCAGCGCAGTTGTCACATCCGCTACCGCGATCCCGTTGCGTGCGGCTTTTTCGCGGTCAACATGGAAAAACAGTTTCGCCTGCGGAGTTTCAACACTGTCGTCAAGATCAACCACCCCCGGTTCAAGCGCCATGCGCGCTTTGATTATGCCGGCGGCGGCA
>PXDI01000251.1 GCA_003565095.1 PVC group bacterium
ACCCGCTCGACGGCCTTGTGCCGGCGAGCGGAACAATTCAGACCAACGCCGCCCGCAAAGAAAAAAGACAAGCGCCCGGATTGTGCAAAATGGGTGCTTTGCACGAACCTTGCTCAACCCGGGCTCTGTTCTTATTCTTATACTTCCACCGCAAAGACAGAATTATCTTGTCCGCCGACACAAGGTCGTCGGACGCTCCCACCCGCTCGACGGCCTTGTGCCGGCGAGCGGGGGGGGCCATAGGGGTACCTTCCGATAATATCCTCCTTTCATGGATTTAGCTTGGCGCAATCGGGACGTGACCCCCGTGTCCCCCGCGCAAGGCCTCCGCGCCGCTTGCCGCCGAAGAGGCGCCCGCCCCGGATGCGCCGCTGGAGATCGCGCCGCGTTTCTGGTATTCGGATGATCCGCGGGCCGAAGAACAAGACTGGCTGCGGTTTGTCATGCGTCATCGCGCACGATTCGAGCAGGCGGTAAAGCTTGCGCCGGAAAGCATTGAAGGCCGGCGCGCCGCCGCAGTGCTCTCAGAGCTATAATCCAAGACCGTCCATCATCAAATCATCGAAGCTGGTGCGTTTTTTTTCTATTTCGTCGATGGCTTTCTGTGCATCGTTCCTGTAACCGCGGTCCCGCACTTCGCGCACAAGCGCCCGCAAAGCATCTAAAGCCCGTTGCGGATGACTTTCGGTAAACGCGGGGGCCAATTCAATAATGGCATCCGCCGCTATCATGCCGGCCGGGGTGGAATCGACGTAAATTCCGGCTATATTCAACGATTCAACTGTTGGTATATCGGTGAGCCTCTCCAGTCCGTTGCTGCGCAAGTCCTGCGATCTAGTCAGACTCATGGCGGCGGATATTTTCCGCAACCTGACATCATCATCGGCATTGATATGCAAATCGTCCATATGCAGCAACGCGCCGGCCAGTATATCACGCTGTGCGGCGTCCAGTCTATCGGGTTCCCCGGCAATGGCAAATAATCTGTCAAGGATGTCCGTTGATGGCCATGCCGCAAATGCATCAAGCGCGGCCGCCCGGATTTCAGGGCGGGAATCGTTCCACGCCCTGTCCACCGCCGTCCGTGCCGCCGCGCCGCCGGCGGGACCTAATGCCCTGATGACTGATCGACGCACATGTGGCGCGGCATCCTCCAATCCGTCAAGCAATACGCGGGTATAACCCTCGTGGTCTCCGCTCGATGCGAGAATTGCGGTCATGGTGCTTTCAAGCGCCGCCGCAAACTCATCATTAATGTCGGTTTCCAGCGCTTTGAGCAGTAAACCTAAATCATTTATCGTTCCGGAAGCTTGAAAGATGCCTAATGCGGCAATTCTTACACCTGTATCAGCATCGCGCAATGCTTCGCCGGCGGCTTTTTTCCAGTCTCCGGCATCGCTGCGTTGAGCTATTGCGTGGAACAAACATGCTTTGGCGCGGCCTGTCGCCCTGGTGGTATAAGCCGCAAGCACGCTCGAGTTCCGGTCGGGCATAAAACTTAATGCATCAATAACCAATGCCTCCATGTTTTCATCCGCATCGGCAATATACTCAACCAATGCTTTGACCGCATGTTCGCCGCCAATCATACCCAGCGCCCGTACCGCCGCGGCTTGAATAGATTCGTCCGCATCTTTAAGGCAGGCGACAATATCAGCGGTGCCGGCCGTCGCCCGCATTTCGCCAAGCAACGCCAGCGAAGTCCGGCGGATCAACGGGTCAGGTTCTTTCAATCCACCCGTAAAGACCGCAATGCTGTTCTCGCCTTGAAGGGTACGTGCATGCCGGATGGCCAGCCGCCTCATGTGCGGGTCTTCCGCCTTGAAGAGCGCAAACAATTCATCAGCGGCATCATCACCCAGTTTGGCGGTCATTTCCTGTACGGCACGATACCTCACATGCAGTCTGGCGCTGGTCAGTAACGGCCTGTAGGCATCCGCGCTTTCAGCCGCGGCGGCTTGCTCGAAAAGCCTGTTATGTTCTTCTTCTTCGGTATCCCCGATACAAAATATAAGATTAGAATGCCGGATAAAAATCCGGTTGCCGTGGAAGACGGGTGTCGAGAGCGTCGAGTCCCGGTAACTGCCTGGGTCGCTGGTTCCGATACGGGTGCGATTCACCGCCAGCACACGGATTTCCGGCGCGGTGCTCAAGATAAAATGAGCGCCTTGCATGGTTGCGGCGTAGAGATAATCGCCGGCGCGTAAGATGCGCGAATAAACACTGCCGAGCGAACGCATGTCATCGGGCTTTGGCAAGGGCATTCCCTCTATGCCTCCCGGTGAAACAATTCTTCCGGTATGGAAATTATAGGCGGCCAGAACCGCCCGTTCTCCGCAGACATAAACATACTCACCGTCAAACAGCGTGGTGCCGTCATCGCCAAAGTCCCTGATAACAACCGGATCGGCCACCTGTTCAATGCGCCAGGGATTTCCCGGAATAATCCGGCAATTCAAAAACCGGCGCGCATTCCTGGGAAGCCCAGAGCGGGCTGACGGTGAAAAAGTATGCGAGACGACAAGTTTGTCGCCATATACCGCCGCCACATGCGAGCCGCGCATGTTTTCTTCCGGCGGGCCGGCCAGCAATTCGCCGTCACTGGCGCGCATCACGTTTCCACGCCAGTCGATAACAACCCATTCCCCGCCCAGTTTCAACGGAACAAGCGTCTGATAATTCCAGCTTGCCGGTCTAACAGTCGTATTTTTCCATAGCTTGGTTCCGTCGGTGATATCGTATCCGGTTGTCATTTGCGGTTGTCGCGGCGGAAATTCCAGGCGGTTATGGCCCGTGCCATGCCGCAGCACAATGACATTGCCGGCCAGAACCACATTTACACATGGTAAAGCGTTGTTTTCATAGTGCGGCGGCAGGGTGATGCTCCATGCGGTATTGCCGTCAAAGTCATATGCGGTAAATGCTCCCTTCGGCCACCATGCATACACAAGCCTGCCGTCAGTGGCGGGAGTCGTGAAGTTCCAGCCGTGCTTCCAATGATGGGTGGTATTGGGTCTCAAATAGCCCAGGTTCATATCGCGGCGCCACAAGACCCTGCCGTCATCAAGCGCAAGACAAATGATGTGATCACCGCCATCCGACTGAAAGAACATCCGGTCACCGGCAATTACCGGGGAAGAATGCCCCCAGTCTTCTACGTCAGTAACCCAGATTATGTTCTTACCGGTGCGGGAATCCCATTCGAGCGGGAAACCTTTGGCTCCGGGAAAACGGCCGCTCACATTTTCTCCCCACCAGCCCGCAACACGCTCGGAGGTTGGCATAAACGCCGCATCCCCGTAAAGAACAGTATCCGCCCCGCTTACAACTGAAGGTATAACGGAAAGCGCACATGCCACTACCGCCGCATGACAATATTTTGCTATTGCCGCAAAATCCGGTTGGATTTGCCCGAAGTAGCGCAAGCTTCCAGCTTGCCTGTTGAAAAAACAGGCGGAACGCCTGTTCCACATTTCAAATCCAACCGGATTTTGCGGTAATAAATATTTTGCAATGATGTGTATCATCAAGATGCCTCGCTGTTTTTGGGTGATAAACATTCTATAATGGATATGGAGTGTAGCATGATGTGTGAATGGAGCAAGGCTTTTCTGTCACGGGGCACAATTCTAATTATCATAAAAACGGGAAGAGGGTCGACGAGAACGGCGACCAACCTTCGCCCTACGGGCTACGGCGGGACAAGTTAGAGACTATCCCAATCGTCGACCTTATGTCAGGGTGTTGGAATAGAACTTGCTTTTAGGCCTTCCATGTTCAATTTTAGTGCCTGTTATTAAAACAACCGAAAGGCGGGCGGAAGCATGAATGCAGAAAATGAGCACAAAGAAGGCGCCGGGCAGGGCGGGGCGGATAACGGTGATAATAGCGAAAAGAATTTCCGACGGACATTCGGCGAGATTGTTCGCAAAGCGGCCTTGATGGCCCGTGACACGGTAAAACGCGGCGTAGAATTAATTATCAAGGCGGCCGGTATAATCAGAGCGCGATTCGAGGCCGCCGGTGGTGTTGAAGGAATAAAAACAAAATGCTTTGTATTCGCGCGCGAAATAAAAGCCGGTTTTGTACCCGATGAGGACAAATCCGGTGTCAAGAAATTTGGCAGCCGGTTTATTAACTTGTGGAAAAGCGGACAGTCCGGGCGCATATCGATTGTGGCCGTTGCGGTTGTTGTTGTGTTGATTATTGCACTGGCCTTGCCGTGGGCGGACAGTGATGCTGGAAGCATGCGTGGCGAAATCCACCGCAGATACGGTATAGTTGTCGCGGATATGCACATTGGCATGCCGATCGATGAAGCGCATGCAATAGTTTCCCTGCGCTTTGATGACGAATGGGCATCTGCTATGGAACAGGGTGCCGACGGGGGATGGACAGCCACGGTACGGCAAAAAGAAGATGCGCACCGGCTTATCGAAACCGCCCCCGTCGTCATTATAAACGCGGCGCAGAACCGCGAAGTTAACCACATTATACTTACGCCGGATGCCGTTAATCACCTTTTTGATGCCGGCGGCTTGCCGGCCGAACAGTTTGCGCGGCGACTTGCGGGAAATCTCGGCATAACCATACCGGAGCCCGAACCGGACGAGATGGACTCGTTGCTTGACGAAATATTGGCCGGCAGCACGCGCGGGACCTCCCAGGCAAGCAGGCTTTTGGAGTATCAGGATGAGCGTGGCGCTCAGCTTGTGATCATGGATAACAAAGAGCTTGTTCTGAGTAAAACAGGGAAATAGGGGTACTGTCAAAAGTTTTATGAAAAGTGATGAAAACGGTATGTGAGTGTGTGGGTGTGTGAGTGTGTGAGGGTTTTTTATGAGCGTAGTGAAGCATTTCAGGGAAATTCGGGTTTATCGCGAGGCATTTGAGTCGGCCATGCAGATCTTCGAGCATTCGAATGGTGTATCTCATGCA
>PXDI01000338.1 GCA_003565095.1 PVC group bacterium
AAACTGTTAGAAATCTGGAATGAAATAGTAGAAATCTTTAAACCTGCTATTGAACTGTGGGAGATTTGGGTAAAACCTGCTTGGGACGGACTAATGGCACAACTTGAGATGCTAGGTATTACCATAGGGGAAAGTACGTTCATTGATTTTATAAAAGGGGTGGGGAAGATAGTTGCCACTATTATAGGTGTGGCTGTTGTGGCAATCATAGGAGGTCTAATACACGTATTTACGGGATTGTTTGCCATAGTTGAGGGAGGAATCAAGGTGTTTGACTTTGTGTTTGAAACGGTCATAGATATAATAGCCGCATTTATTGCTTGGTTTAGAGGGGACACAGAAACTATGATGCAACTGTTTGGGGATATGTGGGAGAGGTTACCAAACCCAATCAAGAAGGTTATAGAAAACATCCAAATGGCTATAGGAAAGTTTATTCTCAATGCAATTCCAAAATTCTTAGAGTTTAAAGCGAGGGTCGAATGGGTGTGGGAAATGCTTAAAAGTTACGTTGCATACAGAATAGCTTTGATAAGAAACGACATTTACAACAGGATTCAAAACATTAAAAACCTCTTTGTTGGTATATGGGATACTGCCAAATGGGTGTTTAGTTCGATAGCAAACTGGATCTGGAACAAGATAAACTGGGCTGTTAACAGCGTTACCTCATTAGTGGGAAGACTAAGAAACAATTTTCTTGGCATTTTTAACAATATAGCGACAGGACTTAACAATTCTTTTAATAGGGTGATTAGTAATTTAAGGGGCATGATAAATAATTTTATTGTCAGACCCTTAAACAATGCAAGGTGGTTTATAAACAGAATACCGTATGTGAATATAGCTAGAATCCCTTATTTAGCTAAGGGGGGTGTAGTAGAATCTCCTACCGCAGCAATGATAGGAGAAGCTGGTAAAGAGGTAGTGCTACCATTAGAGCAGAACACCGAGTGGATGGACACTCTTGCAGAAAAGGTGGGCAGAGGTGGAGGGACGCTGATAGTTAAGATAGGGGATGACACTATTTATGAGAAAGCGATTGACTACATACGGGACAAAGGATTAAGAACTGGAACTAATTTGTTAAATCTATAATATGGCAAAAACTTATGAAGTTAAAATAGGTACAACGACATTAGCACTCAAGGGTTTTGAGGTGGAACGCAACAAGCTTTGGACGGATGCGGATAGGAATTTAAGTGGTGAGTTGAAAGCTACTTTTATAGGTGTGTTTCCCAAATTGAAGTTGGAGTTTGGTTATTTAACAGAAGCTCAGTTGAAAGCTATTTTAGCATTACTAGAACCTGCATCTTTTACGGTTAGTTGGTGGGACAGTTTTTTAGGGGATTATAGAGTAGGAACATACTATGCAGGGGATTTCAGTTATCCGTATTGGCATAAGAGCAAGGGGATGTATGCTCCTTGGAGTGTGAATTTAATTCCATTTAAAAAGATATGATAGGTGTAAGTGAAGATTTTAAAACAGCAGTTAAGTCAGACACCCGAGAGCTTTCTGCATACATAAAGTATGATGCAGGTACAGGTGAGAATGGCACATTGACTAATTTTGCAAGGAATAACGGTGCGGTAACAGCACCAGTTACAATAGACGGAGGAATGGTATTTGATGGTGCAACTTCAAGTGGAGGTATAGTAATTGCAGACAATACTGTAGATATGACAGCCAATAGCTTTGTATCTCTCTGGGTTACAGTAGACAGTCGTGCTATGGATTATATGAGAATATTAGATGCTGCTGGTACTGTGGGTAGTACTTTAATTTGGATGACAAATACTGATAATATTGTTTTATCTAATATAGGTACTGGTGATACAACAATAGCAGCGACGTATGGAACGCCAATGAACATTATTTTAAGTTTTGAAGAAACAGAAACCAATATTTATGTAAACGGTGTATTGCATGGTTCTGCGGACAGTGTCCCTCCTGCAATAACCGAGTGGTATATGGGTAACAGAACTGCAAGGGATAGGACTTTAGACGGAACTATTCACAACTTTTCTGTGGGGAGTAAAACAATTAGTTTGGCAGAAGCACAACAGATATATGCAGCAGGTAAAGATGCTTATTTTCCTATTAGTGAAGGTTTAGTAGCCCAATACTCTGGCAGAGATTTCGCAGGAACAGAAGCAACACCCACCACTATTTATGATACTAACATGATAGTAGAAGGTAAGTGGGGGGAAGCGGTGAGTTTTGACGGGGTGGATGACCATATAAGATTGGATAACTTGAAAGGGAAAACACCAAAGGGGGCAAGGACTATAAGTGCCATTTTCAAGTCTAGTAAAGCAAGTGGGGCTCAAGCCATTTTTGATGAAACTTCAGGGTGGAGTGGAGCACGAGGGACTTTGTTAAGACTTAGTGGTAATAGTATCCAGTTTTATATACAAACGGGTGGTGGTGCAGGGACTAATGTCCTTTTGACTGGTTCTTTTACTGCTGAAGAGTGGCATCATGCTGTTGGAACTTGGGATGGGACTCTTAACACTAATGCTGTTAAACTTTATGTAGATGGGCAATTAGTAAGCCAAGGGACTATTCCCCAGTTATATACTGCTGACAACAGTTATATTCCACTTATAGGGGCATCAGGGACTAGTGGTGGTTCAACTCATTGGTTTGAAGGGAGTATCTCACAATTACTTTTATTTGGGAGGGCATTATCTTTATCAGAAGTCCAAGAAATACACACAGCAGGAAGGGATGCTTATTCTCCTATAGGGGACGGTTTAATAGCTCAATACTCTAGCAGGGACTATGCAGGAACAGAAGCGCTACCAACTACTATATACGATACTAACATGATAGTAGGGGGAAAAGGACAGAGTGGTATTGGTATTCCCAAGGGTGATGAAGAGGTAGAAATCGAACAGGATGGAACGAAGTTATTTTCAGGTAGAATACTAAGGGTGTTTCCTAATAAAAAGGGGAATTATACACAATGGGTTGTAGATTGTGTGGATTATACTAGGGACTTGGATAGAAACCTTGTTGTAGAGGGATATCAGAGTATGACCGATAAACAAATAATTATGGACATTGTGGACAACTATACTGGTGGTACTGGAATTACTTACGATAATGTAGTGGAGGGCGTAAGTATTTCTAGTATGGTGTTCAGTTATATGCCACCTTCAGAGTGTATATCAACAATTTGTAAACTAACAGGTAGAGAGTGGTACATAGATTACAATAAAGATATTCACTATCAGGTAAAAACAACGGAGGAAGCACCTTTTAACATTACAGGAACACAAGCATACAAAAATCTAACTATTAAAAAGGATAATTCAGCAATACGAAACCGAGTATATGTAAGGGGTGGTACTTATTTGTCAGACGAAGTAACTATTAAACAGGTTGCAGACGGAGAGCAGACGGTGTTTAACTTACCAGAGAAGCCACATGAATTAACAATACTAGAGGGGGCGACTTCTAAGACAGTTGGAATTAAACACATAAACAATTTTACAGAGTTTGATTATTTAATGAGTTATCAGGAAAAGTATGTAGAAACAGAAACAGCACCAGTAGCAGATACAGTCCTGACCTTTTCTTTTAAGTATAATATTCCTGTTTTGGTAGCAGTAGAGAATAAAGATTCCATAGAAAAATACGGTCAATTAGAATATGTGATATTTGACAAAGACATAGACACAATCGCACAAGCGAGAGAAAGGGCGTTGGCAGAACTTACAGATTATGCAGAGTCCATAATTGAAGGTTCTTTTGAAACAGAAACATTAGGATTCAAGGCAGGGCAATCAATGACGGTTACATTAAGTGATTTGGATATAGACGAAACTTTTATAGTCAAGTCAGTTAATGCAAAATCAATAGGAGGGGGTAATTTTGTTTACAAGGTAAGGATAGTGTCTGCTGAAATGATGGGGATTATAGGGTTCTTAATAGGATTGTTAGAAAGTGATAAAAATATCTTAGACATTAGTTCTGACGAAACAGTAGATGAAATAAAAACAATTACAGGAGAAAGTTTTGAGCTATCTGATGGGACTCCTGTGGTAGATTTGAATTCTGATCCTTTCAAGTATGACAGTAATGCTGAGTGGGATATTGCAGAATGGCAAAGTGTTTAATTTGGTATAATATATGAGATGAAACTAGTCAGCAATATAAAAATAGTCAAAGAAAATGTTAAGACAAAGGAGGTTGTTATAAGGGAACTTCACAACATTTCTTGTACTGTTGGAGCAGAATCTTTAGCAGCCAGAATGGTCGGTGCAGAAAGAGGTCAGGTTACATACTTTGCAGTTGGAACTGGGACGGTAAGTGGTGCGAATGTCCCTACAATTGGGGACACTAAGTTGCATACCGAGTTATTTAGAAAGCAGATAAGTGTTAGGAGTTCAAGTGGTGCTACTGCTAGTTTTAGAATCTTCTTTAATACAAGTGAAGCGAATGGAAGTATTACGGAAATAGGACTCTTTGGTGATGCTGCAAGTGCTACTGCCGATAGTGGGGTATTATTTGCAAGAGCAGCAGAGAGTATAACAAAGACAAGTTCGGAAACTCTAACGATTGACTGGAGTTTAGATATAGATGCTACATAAATTGAGTAATTAAAAATATGGTATGGACTTCAAGTAATGTTGTTGCAGGTAATGATGTACTGGCAACAGACCTTAATACACTAAGAGCAGATGTAATAGAAGTGTTTGAGAAAGCACCTCCTATTGGGTCTATTATTATGTGGGCTGGAGGTAGTGGAGATGTACCAGATGAATGGAAACTCTGTAATGGAAGTGCTATTAGTAGGACTACTTACTCGGATTTGTTTGCAATACAAGGGACTACATTTGGAGCAGGAGATGGTAGTACAACTTTTAATATTCCTGATATGAGAGATAGATTTGTAGTTGGAGCAGGTACTAGTTATTCT
>PXDI01000104.1 GCA_003565095.1 PVC group bacterium
CTTCCAGCTGCTTCGCCAGCTTCTCGGCACGCGAACGCTCCGTCGACTGCTCTTTGACAGACGACTTCAGCACATCAATCTCATCACGCGCCTGGTCCAAGCGCCGCTTCAGCTCGGACCACTTCGCCTTACGCTCGCTGATTTCCTCAGAAAGACCGGCCGCACGCTGCTCCTGCTCCCCTCGCAGTAGCTCGTGCAGCGCTGATTGTTCACGAAGCGACCGCTCCAGAGCCACCAGCCATTCTCTGGGAACACCGATGGTCGCTCTGCGCCTTACCTTCTTGGCCGGCTTGGCAAGCTCGGCCAACAACTGTTCCGCTCGGCGCGTAAAAGTGAATTCGTCTTTCAATGCCCGCCAGCCCTCAGCAGTGCGGTGCAACAGCGCCGGATAGTCAGCATCTGCTAACTTCATCGCAGCGCGTAGCGCGTCGGCGTCTCGCGCATACAGCACGGATTCGCCCAGCACCGCCTCCAACTCTGGAAAATAATCACTTATCACCGGCAGACCACAAGCCAGAGCATCGAAAATCCGGTTATTGATCATCCCAAAGGCACGCATATCATGCCAATGGTCATTCAGAGACAGCCTGGCATTCCGGTACAGACTCGGTAACGCTCTGTTCTCTATCCACTTCTGGCGAACTAGTGGCTTGAAGCCGAATCGCTCCCACTCCCGACCGATGATGACCGGTGGCCTGCCAATATCGACCGCCCACTGCACAATTTCACGCCGCACATTACGCGAATTCCCAACAAAAACAGTTTCCGCTCGATGCTGCGCATCGGCTTCCGGGCTGCGCTCGGGCGGAAAAAATCGCGAGGTATCCGTACATTGCCTCATAAGGCCGACCGGCGTTTTCGTTACCGCCGACAGCAAATGTTGATGGGTCTCAGAAGCCGAGAAAATGCGATCGTACCCATCACATTCAGCCGCGTTCAGGTCGGCAGGATGCGAAAGCACCCACATCACATACTGGCGGCCACGTCGATTTTCAGGCGGCGACCACTGCCGCTTCCCGCGCAGAACCAGCACCACGTCTTCTGCGACGTCGACGTCCCAGTCCGGCCAGAAATGCTGCTCAACTTCTACCCCGGCTTGCTCCAGAGCACGCTGCAGCGCCTCGCCAAAGTGGAAATCGCCCCACTTGGTCTGATACTCCCCGAATGGCGCGGGATTCTTAATTGCGATTTTCATGGGATGATTTCTTTGCTTCCAGATGCTCTAGGCGGAGTTGCAGACGCTTCAATTCTTTTTGCGCGGCTCGAGTAGCCCGATGCGCATCCCGCTCACGCATGGCCTGCTCATGCAAGGCCGTGTGCACACGCGCCAAGTCCATCAACTGCAGACGATTATGGCGCCGGCCCTCGGCCGACCACGGAGCCGGCGTTCGCCCTGCCGCCAGACAATGCCAGAGATGTTTCTGCTCATCAGTCAGTAGACGTTCAAGTTCGGGATTCGACGTATGATGATGGCTTTTGGGATCGATTGTGGCGATACCCGCCTCAACATCTATATCCAGCCCTGGCACCCACGCCTCAAGCTCCATTCCAAGCTGAGCGAGTTCGGTCGCCGGCCGAGCGACAACATCTTCAAAAACGAGGCGAAAGACTTGCCGCCCTCCGCTATTCTCAACGGCAGCACGATTGTAACGCTCCCAAAGCGCCACTCCCGCCTGCAGCGAATAACCCTGTCGCTTCTGTAACGATAAGCCCACCGCAACAGGATGCCGTACAATTAGAAGCACCCCCGCATCTTCCACCAGCGGCGCAATCAGTGGAAACAGCAAGCACAAGCGCGGTTCCTTCAAGGCCCAGAACCCCGCCGCCTTTAGCTCGGCGAAAACTTTCTGCATCTCTGCGACCTGGTCCACGAGAAGCGATTGCGGGACCTCTTCGGGCCTGAAATCAGCAATTTGCCACCAATCCGCACCTGCCCCCTGTAGCAGTGCATCGCAGACACGGCGCGCATCTTTGCGCTCAAAAAAGCCTTTCGGATTGTCCCAGTTGGGCGCCGTAAGCGATGCCCGATCTCCGACAAACACGCCCATCGCCTGAAGAGCACCCATCACTGCCGATGTCCCCGAACGGTGCATTCCGAGCACCACCAAGCCTGTTGACCTGAATTTGTCCTCGCCCCGATTAATCGTCATACAAGTCAGATCATAAAGACGCAATCAACACGGCAAAAGAACACTCGAGTGGTAAACCCGTCAGCATATACATACTTCAATTCCAAGCTCTTTTGTCACCCCCTAGAGTTTACCCTATACCCGATAGGTACCCCAATGATGAGACGATTCCTGCCATGAAAATCATGCACCTCGGCAAGTTCTTCCACCCAAGCCATGGCGGGATCGAAACCTTCCTGCTGGATCTGGCGCGGGCCTCGCAGGCCAAGGGGGTTGAACAGGGTCTGGTTGTGCATGCCCAGAACGACCGGCAGCGGACCGGATACACTGACTTGAGCGAGTTTCCATTTCTGCGTTATTTCGAGCGGGTGCCCAGTCTGGGCTCGCTGGGCTATGCGCCGATCAGTCCAGGTTTTGCCCCGGCGCTGAACCGGGCCCTGCAGTCGTTCAAGCCTGATCTGCTGTATCTGCATCTGCCCAATCCTTCTGCCTTCTGGGTGCTGACCAGCGCGCGCGCGCGACGCATCCCGTGGATGGTGCACTGGCATGCCGATGCCGCCGACCTCGAGTTTGCCCGCATCGTGCGCGCCCTGTACCCAGCCTACTTTCCGTTCGAGCAGGCCCTGCTGAAGCGCGCAGCGGCGGTGGTCGTGTCCTCACCGCCCTATCTGGGGCACAGTCGGGCGCTGCACAGGTGGCAGGAGAAATGCCGTGTGGTGCCGCTAGGGCTGGATCCGGCCCGGCTGGCACCTGGCCTGAGCGACCCGGCCGAGGCTTGCTGGGGCAGCGATGGCAGACTGCGGGTGCTGGGGCTGGGGCGGCTGGCCGCCTACAAGGGCTTCGGGGGAATGGTGCAGTCCGTGGCCCAGACCAAAGCCCGGCTCGTGATTGCGGGGGATGGCGAAGAAAGGGCGCGGTTGGTTGAGAGTGTGGCCAAGTTGGGCGCATCAGACCAAATCAGCCTGGTCGGCGCGGTGAGCGATGCCAAGCGAAATGCCCTGCTGGCTACCTGTGATCTGGTTTGCCTGCCGTCCCTCAACCGTGCGGAAGCCTTCGGCATCAGCGTCCTGGAAGCTATGGCAATGGGCAAACCGGCTCTGGTGTCGAATCTGCCTGGATCGGGCCTGCCGTGGCTGGTCCGTGATGGGCAAACCGGTTGGCACGTCTCCCCGGGGGATGTCGCTGGTCTGACCGCAGCCATCCAGCGGCTGGATCAGCAGCGTGGGGCGATTACCCGGGCTGGAGCCCGCGCGCGGGCGCGCTTCAAGAAGCGTTTCCACATCGCCACTGTGGCCGACCAGATCATCGCACTCCAGCGCGAGGTTTTGGACGCGACCCAACGGCAATAATCCCGCCATCGGAAGGTGACTCAAGAAAGGACTGGAGGGTCCTAACACCCGCGAATCGCCGCCGTCATCAGCCGGACATTTTCTTTCCACGTCAATTTTTCCAGGCCCAAGCAGCAGCTGACTTGCTGTGGGTAAGTAGTAAGAATATGGTACATCTGCTCAGCAAGACTGTCGGGCTGACCTTTATTGAAATAGAAAAAATTGTGGCAGCCGTCGCGGAGTTCGGCCAGGGGGGCAACATCGGCCATCAGCACACGCTTGTTGTGTGCGGCGGCTTCGAGGGGTTTGAGCGTGGAGACCAGTTCGCAGACCGGCACCGGACGGCGCGGGATGACCACAAGATCAAGCAAACCGTAGTAGTCAGCCGCAGCAGCCGGGTCGATGCGACCGGCGAGATAAACAGAATCCGCTATGCCAAGCTGCTCGGCCAGGGCCCGATAGTCCTTTGCTGCCGAGCACAAATCAGCGCCGTCCTGAACCAAGCCCATGCGAGCCGAAGAGCCGACCAGCACCAAGGCCAGATCCACGCCCTTTGCACGTAGCCTGGCGACTGCGCCAATCAAGTCCTCCAGGCCCTCGTAGGCGCTGAACGAGCCTATATAGCCCACGACCTGCTTGGCCCTGATACCCAACTGCCGGCGCAAGGTATGGGCGCCATTCGGCCCCGCCGACCAGGCATCAAAACCGTTGGGCGCCAGATCAATACGTTCAGCCGGCACGCCTCGGCTGACCAACTCATCGCGCATGAACCGATTGAGGGTGAACAGCCGCTGGGCTCGGCGCGCCACGGCCTGCTCCAGTGCCTGAGCCCGCCGATACTGCGCCGACTGGCCCCAGGACGGTTCTCTTGCCAACCGGCTCAGTTCCCAGAATCCGCGCACTTCATAAAAAAACGGCAGACCGGCAGACTGCGCCGCACGCGCCGGTGGAAGAGCGTTTGCCCAGTTGGACGCCGCCATCACTGCAGACGGCTTGAATACGCGAATCAACTCTGTATAGATTGTCTCCAGCCGATGCTGCCGAGCTTTCTCACTTTCCCCGGATTTTTCGACAAGTGGGGTGTGGACATAGCGCACACCGTCGATCCGGTGATAATTAGACCACCGGCTTTTTCCCTGTCCAGGCTGGTTCCACGGCAAGCCGGGCGAGGTACATACCACGACATCACAACCAGACTGAACCAGCGCCCGCGACACACCGTGCGTTCGCACTGCATAACCATTGGAAGAAAACGGGTAAGAATGCCGAACCGCATACAATACCCGCTTCGGCACAGACAACTCCAGTCCGGACACAAACTCTTCATTTGCCGGCGCTTGCACCATAGAACACTTTGATTAACACTAAAAAGATAACTACATTCTGCACCATAGATACCATGAATCACTTCTTCTCCGATAAATCAGTGCTTCGAAACCGCGGGCGGAACGCA
>PXDI01000201.1 GCA_003565095.1 PVC group bacterium
AATGCCAAGCCGACATCGGCTTGGGTTTCGCGTACTGTACGTGCCAGATTCCCGGTATATTGTGAGCCGCACAATTCGTTAATATTGCGTCCATCGGGTTGATTATGAATAGCGGTTACCTCCGCTCCGAGTTCAGAGAAAATGGTTGGTGCAACGCGGTAGGTGGCACCGTTTGCGCAGTCAATGACCATCCGCATGCCGTCAAGCGTCCGGGAGTCAGGAAAAGTCTTTTTACAGAAGACAATATAACGACCGATAGCATCGTCGATACGCTTGGCGCGGCCGATTTCTTCTGCGGCAGGAAATGTTCCTGCATTATCTTTATCAAAAACAAACTTTTCTATGGCGTATTCCTGTTCATCAGAGAGTTTGTAACCGTCATGAGCGAAAATTTTGATGCCGTTATCCTGGTAGGGGTTGTGTGAGGCGGAAATAACGATGCCTGCATCGGCACGCATATCGCGTGTAATAAAGGCCACTGCCGGTGTGGGAATCGGTCCGAGCAGCATTACATCTACACCCATGGAACAGATCCCGGAGGTGAGCGCTGTTTCAATCATATAGCCGCTGAGACGGGTATCTTTCCCGATTACGACACGGTGGCGGCGTCCCGGTTCACGGCGACAGACATGGCCGACCGCACTGCCGACTCGTAAAGCCAGTTCGGCAGTCATTGGATAGGTGTTGGCTGTTCCTCGAATCCCATCTGTTCCAAATAATCTTTTTTCGGTTTGCTGCATGATGTCCCAATTGTCCGTTTCTTTTTTTACGCTTTAAATATGCCGGTAGTTCCATTCACAATGCTCTGCAACCATTTCGTTGCGGTCGTCCGGCTTTCGCCGTTCATTTCTCGTATAAAGGTAACGTAGTCATTTCCCTTGGTGTTATGTAGTGCTGCTTGTATGTTGGTCGGAGGTGTGATGCCGGTGGTTTCTGTCTCTACCTGCTTCTGTATGGCTGACCTTATATTCGGCCATTTTCTGATAAAGATGGTCTGTGTCTCATCCGTTGCTTTATGGCCAGGCAAGTTTGCCGTCCGGCTGAATGCGTCTACCAGTTTGTCCAGTTGACGTAGTCGTTCATTTAGTGCCTCATCAAGCCGCTCCATAGCGCCCTTCCAGCATGCGTCAAGGAATGCGACGTCCTTCATCAGAGGTCGACGGACTATTCGGTACCACTCGCGGAGAGCAAGCAGGTTGCCCAAAAAGACGGCATTATTGGTGATGATGCGTTTGGTATCGCGAAAAAGGCGCGGGTCATAATCGATAAGCTGCGACCGCTGCACCGTACCGCCGGCCAGCAGTTTGCCTGGTTGGGTTATATCACGGCGGCAGATTACCCCGGCTGCGGTTATCGTGCCGAACGAGATGCGTGCGGGACCGACGAGTCCGCCTTGACCGCCTAGAAAAACCGGGGGTTGGTCAAGCATCACGCCATGCGGCACATCGCCGATCAGTGAAGGCGTGGCCTTATGCTGCTGCGGGGCATAGTTAAAGTGAATATAAGAAGAGCCCACCTCACCGTGATTGCGGCGGTCGGTTCCGCCGCACATCATGACATCGCAGAAATTGATCAAGCTGCCCAGAGTGACAAAAGGCATCAGGATGGTTTGTTTGAGACCTACGGCATGGGCGGCGGATGCCTGTTCTTCGAACAGGGTGCCGGGCCGGATATGGGCGGCGGACCCGCATGCTGCGCCATTCAGAAAAGTTGCGCCTGCGGCATAACCGCCGGCCAGTTGGACTTCTGCGCCAAGCTGGCAGTTTTCCAGTGTCAGCGGGCTTTCACGTCCGAGGACACATTCGGGGCCGATGTATGTAGCTGCGCCGCTGATGCGGCAGCCGGGATGAATAACGGTTCCGGCGGCAATCTGTTCTAAATTAACATCCGCGGCAATATAGGTGTTATGCGGGTCAAGCAGTTCGACCCCGTTTTTCTTTAAAAGGTCTTTTGTTGACTCCATTAACCTGACCTTATTCGACGGTTACTGATTTTGCCAGATTACGCGGCTGGTCGATAGGTAGTCCGCGCAAGCGTGCAACATGATATGCCAGCAACTGTTCGGCGATCACCACCGGGATGGGGGCGAGAAACTCCGGGCAGCGCGGAATAACGATCAGGTCGTCGCAATGCGGGGCGATTTCCTCGTCGCCTTCGGTTGCAAAAGCAATGACCGGGGCCTTGCGTGCGCGGCATTCCTGCATATTGCCGATAGTTTTTGATTTGCCGGGAACATCGGGACAGCAGGCGAAAACCGGAACATTCTCCTCCAGCAGGGCAATCGGTCCATGCTTTAATTCCGCGGCGTGATAGCCTTCGGCGTGGATGTAAGAGATTTCCTTCAGCTTGAGGGCGCCTTCCATTGCGCAGGGATACATATAGCCGCGGCCGATAAAAAATGCGTCCTGCACCCCGGCGTATTTCTCCGCAACGGTGATAATAGCTTTTTCCTGATCCAGTACTTTTTGTGCCAGCTCGGGGACTTTTTGCAGGCTTTCGGCGATCTGGCGTCCGGCTTGTATGGAGAGCCGTCTGGTTCTGCCGAGGGCGACGGCCATCATGGCCAGCACGGCTACCTGACAGGTGAATGCCTTGGTGGAGGCCACGCCGATTTCCGGTCCGGCATGCAGATAGACGCCGCGTCCGGCTTCGCGGGCGATGGTTGAGCCGACCACATTGCACAGACCGAGCACGATGGCGCCTTTGCGTTTGGCTTCACGTACCGCGGCCAGCGTGTCGGCGGTTTCGCCGGACTGGCTGATAGCCAGCATACAGGTGTCACGCTGAATGATCGGGTTGCGGTAGCGGAATTCGGCCGCCTGCTGGATTTCGGCGGGAATGTCGGCAAAATCCTCAAAATAATATTTACCGACCATACCGGCATAAAAAGAAGTGCCGCAAGCGGCGATCAGGACGCGGTCGATCCGCGCCAGTTCATATGCATCCATCTGCATGCCGCTGAGCTTGGATGTGCCGTCTTCGACTACCAGTCGTCCGCGGATGGCATTGGCCAGTGCCTCGGGCTGCTCATGGATTTCCTTGTGCATAAAATGCTCATAGCCGCCTTTTTCAATCTGCGTGAGATCCCAGTCAATATTGGTCAGCTCGCGTGAAACGGGGACATTCTTCAGAGAGGTGATATCGATATCGCCTTTGCGTGCGAGCAGGACATCGCCGTCATCCAGAAAAATGACCTTATTGGTGTGATTAATAATTGCGCTGACATCGGAAGCGACAATTGTGGCGTCGTCACAGACTCCGATGGCGATCGGGCTACCCTTGCGTGCGGCGACAATCATGTCGGGATGTTCCTTGCAGATGACCGCAATACCGTAGGTGCCCTCGACTTGTTCGAGGGCGGCGGCGACCGCGGCGCGCAGGTCACCTTCATAGCATTCTTCAATCAGGTGGGCCAGCACCTCGGAGTCGGTTTCGCTGCGGAAATGGTGGTCTTTTTTCTCAAGTTTCAGTTTCAGGTCGCGGTAGTTTTCAATAATGCCGTTATGGACAATTGCAAAATTGCCTTGTCCGCTCATATGCGGGTGGGCATTCACCTGGTTGGGTTCGCCGTGGGTTGCCCAGCGGGTGTGTCCGATGCCGATGGTGGCATTCAAGACGGCCGGATCTTGAAATTCGGTCAGCATCAATTTTTCGAGATCGTCGATTTTGCCGGGAGTTTTTACGACCTGCAAATGGTCTGCACCTTGCGGGTAGACGGCGATACCGGCTGAATCATAACCGCGGTATTCGAGACGATGGAGTCCTGAAACAATAATGCCGGCAGCTTTGCCCGAGCCTACGTATCCCACAATTCCGCACATATGCAATTCCTTCCGTTCATATCTTTAACAATATTCATTGATAACATAAGCAAAAGGGGGCTGAAAAACAAACTAATATTGATGCTTGACGCTGGGGTGTGTTTTGGCGCAAAGTTCAACATACTGAATAATGTAAATAGACAAATCAGCAAAGCGGGAAAATTTCATGTGGAATGCATTTTTGGGTTTGTTTTCGAATGACTTAGGGATTGATCTGGGCACGGCCAACACGGTGGTTTACGTAAAAGACCGCGGGATTGTGTTGCGCGAGCCTTCGGTTGTGGCGGTGCAATCCGGTTCAAAGAAGATACTGGCGGTTGGTCAGGAGGCCAAGCGGATGCTTGGCCGCACGCCCGGTAATATCACCGCCGTCAGGCCGATGAAGGCCGGTGTGATCGCCGACTTCGAAATTACCGAAGCGATGATCAGGTATTTCATAGAAAAGGCGCATAACAGCCGCAAGATGGTGCGTCCGCGCATTATTGTGGCCGTGCCGAGTGATATCACAGAAGTTGAGAAGCGGGCGGTAAAGGATTCGGCTACCCACGCCGGGGCGCGTGAGGTTTTTCTGATAGAGGAGCCGATGGCGGCGGCCATTGGTGTCGGGCTGCCGGTGCAGGAGCCCGCCGGTAATATGATTGTCGACGTTGGTGGTGGAACCACTGAAGTAGCGTTGATTTCACTGGCGGGAATCGTTTTCAGCCGTTCGGTACGCGTGGGCGGTGACGAGATGGACGAATGCATCGTGCAATATTTGAAACGGGTTTATAATCTGATGATAGGAGAGCGTACTGCTGAGGAAATCAAGTTTCTGATCGGGTCGGCATATCCGACCGGCGAAGAGACAACCATGGAAGTTAAGGGGCGTGATCTGGTGGCGGGCTTACCCAAGACGCTGACCATTACCACCGAAGAAATCCGCGAGGCGCTTCAGGAGCCGGTATCTTCCATAGTTGACGCAATCCGTGTAACCCTTGAGCGCTGTCCGCCTGAACTGTCTGCTGATCTGGTTGATCGCGGGATGGTGCTGGCCGGCGGCGGGGCTTTGTTGCGTGGTCTGGACAAACTGATCGCGGAGCAGACCGGTTTGCCGGTGCTGGTGGCGGATGATCCGCTCAGCGCGGTGGCCGAGGGTACCGGTGTTGTACTTAATGAACTCAATTTCCTGCGCAAAGCCAGTATTGACCGCGCTTAATATCTGGCGCTTTCACAGATTCCCCGTCCGGCACTGCCGTCAGCCGATTAAGGCATGATAGTGTTGAGGGATGAAAATTGTTTGAATACCGGAAGTTAATTGTCTGCCTGGTTTTGCTGGCAACGGTGGTGTTATTAAACGTGCCGCATTTCTGGGCGATGCGTTTGCGGTCATCATCGCGTGATGTAATCGCGCCGTTTCAAAGCGCATTGACGCTTGGCGGCGGCCGTTTGCGCGAAAGTCTGGATTCTTTGACCGGTGCCCGCCGCGTCATGCGCGAAAAAAACCGCCAGGCGGTTGAAATCACCCGCTTGCAGTTTCTGGTTGACCAATACAGTGCCCTTGCCGACGAAAACCGTGAATTACGTGAGTTGCTTAATTTTAATGAGCGTATGCCGTACCGTTTGGTTGTCGGGGAGGTAATCGGTCGCGGTGATCCGAGCGGCTGGTGGCAGATGATCCGCATAAACTGCGGCAGCGATGACGGTGTGCGGCCGAATCTGGCGGTCATTTCCCCGCAAGGCTTGATTGGCAAGACTACGGAGGTGTCCGGGCAGACTTCGGATGTGCTGCTTATTACCGACCCGAACTGCCGGGTAGCCTGCCGGCTATTGCGGACCGGCGGGCTGGGGGTGGTACGTGGAGGTGGAGTGCGGCCGACTGCGGATCCTGAGCTTGAACTGCTTTACCTGATTGAAGCGCTTCGGATGGATTATATTTCGTTGAACCAGCAATTGCAGCCGGACGATATTGTGGTAACTTCGGGTCTGGGAGGGATTTTTCCCGAGGGGTTGCGGGTCGGCAGGGTTAAGTCTGCCGGCACGGAGCCGGGCGGATTGTATCAGCGGGCCGCTATTGTTCCTTCCGCCGATCTGCGTCAGCTAAGGTTTGTGTCGGTGGTTGTGCCGGTAGAGGGGGGAGGGGCGGACAACCCATGAACCTGATTATAATGTTGTTGGTTAGTATGGCGGCGGCACTCTTGCAGATGCTGGTGCCGGTGCTTAACTGGGCCGGGCAGGCCCGTCTGCTGGTGCTGGCGGCTGTCGCTGTTTACTATGCACTGTATCGTGAAACGCATGTTGCATTATGTGGCGCGTTTGTGGCCGGGCTGATGCATGATGTGCTCAGTCCGGTGCCGCTCGGCTATTCATCATTTATGTTGATAATATTGACTTTCGTGATAGGGCGGGTACGCCACCTTGTTCATCCGGATGCAATCATCACCGGAATGTTTTTTGGCGGATTCATTACACTGGCTTTTACCATTGGAATGCATTTGCTGCTTTATTACGGCGGTCATGCCCGCTGGCCGTGGAGCATGGTCTGGGTGAAAGCCCTCTGGCAGGCGTTACTGGCGGCGCTTGTTACCCCATGGGTGTGTCTGCTGTGCCGCAGGCTTGACGGATGGGTCGGCAATGTAGAGGTGCGGGAGGCTTTTCATGCGTGAAGTAAACCGCTTCTACAATCCGGTAATTGTGATCCGGCTGGCCATGCTGGTGTTCTGCGGTGCGCTGTTTTTTCTGGGTTTTGTGCTGTGGCATATTCAGGTAAAAGATACCGCGGAATACAGCAGCAGTCTGGACCGTCAAAGTATTCGCCGGGTAAGGGTGGTCGGAGCGCGCGGCCGGATTACAGACCGCAATGGTGCACTGCTGGCCGGGAACCGTCCAAGCTATTGTCTGGCGGTTTACATTGAGGAGGTTAGGCAGCCGGGCCGCTGGGGGAACACGGTGGCGGAAGTCGAGCGCATTCTGCATGAGCTTTCCGCGGTGATTGATTTGCCGGTAAATGTTTCATCCGATGATATTCTGCGCCATATCCAGCGGCGGCTTCCCCTGCCGTTCGTGGCATGGCGTGATATTTCCCCCCGCGCGCTGGCATTATGGGCGGAAAGTCCGCAGGCCTTTCCCGGTGTTGACATTCATGTGGAGCCGGTGAGGCTTTATCCGGAAAAAGGCTTGATGGGGCATGTGATCGGGCATATCGGGCGGGCTGATCTGGTTGCCGCGGGCGAGACCGGCTACCATTTTTACGAGCCGGAGATGGAGGGTAAGCTTGGTGTTGAGCGCTCATTTAATGATGTGCTGTCGGGTGTAAGCGGCGGCCGTTTGATCCGTGTGGATGCTTCGGGCATGAAGCATGAAGAGGTGGCTTGGCGTGAACCGCAATCCGGACTCGATTTGCGCTTGACGCTGGATAGCGAAGTGCAGCAAATGCTTGAGACTGCATTGCGCGGGTTGCGGGGTGCCGCAGTGCTGCTGGATGTAAATAGCGGTGATATCATTGCTTTGGCAAGTGAGCCGGTGTTTGATCCGAATATGTTCAGTGTTCCCTTGAGTTCCGCGGATTACCGCGAGCTGGTGCAGGATCAGGGGCGTCCGCTCTTTAACCGCTCCGTAAATGCTTATCCGCCAGGCAGTATCATTAAGCCTTTAATGGGGCTGGCGATAGTGGGCAGTGGACGTGTGAGTATATCAACGGAGATTCACTGCGGTGGCGTTTTTCATGTCGGGAACCATCCTTTTCACTGCTGGCGACGCAGCGGTCATGGAAGCTTGTCTTTGCGTGCATCTCTGGCGCAGTCGTGTAATGTTTATTACTACCAGTCGAGTCTTACGGCGGGATACGACAGCATATACCATATGGCGGCGGCCAGCGGTATCGGGCGTGTAACTGGAATAAGGCTGCCGGGTGAATCGGCCGGCTTGCTGCCGGATGATGCATGGAAGCGCCGCCGCAATCCGCGCGACGGCTGGCGGGCGGGCGACACCTGTAATGTCTCAATCGGCCAGGGGGCGCTGTTGGTAACGCCGCTGCAAATGGCGGTACTGACTGCCGCGATTGCCAACGGCGGGACAATCTACCGTCCACGGATATCGTTTGCAGAACCGGAGGCAATGGTTTCAAGCCGTCCGGCATGGTCGGCACCGGTCTTGCAAGAGGTCCGGCGGGGGATGTATGACTCGGTGCAATCTGAACGTGGCACTGGAAGACGTGCAAGGGTCGCGGGGATAAGCATGGCAGGAAAGACCGGCACCGCACAGTATGGGCCTGCGCATGAAGGTCGTAAGCATGCCTGGATGGTTGCTTACGCGCCTTATGAAGTGCCGCGTTATGCAATGGCGATAATTATCGAGGATGCCGAGTCCGGCGGGCTTGATGCCGCTCCGCGCGTGCAGCAGGTAATGTCGCAGATTCTTGAGCGCGACGGAGCGGTCCGGACGGGGGGGCGCGGATGAACTGGTCATGGTTTTGGCGGCATATCAAACGAATGAACTGGGTTATGACCTTGCTTGTGCTGATAATGCTTGTTTTGGGGGTATTGTTTATCTACAGCGCCTGTTACGTCAGCGATGACCGGCCGGTCCGGACGCTGTACCTCAGGCAGATGGTGTGGATTGCCGCAGGTATGGCGGCCTATTTTACGCTGGGAGTGACCGATTACAGAATACTAAGACGCTGGAGCTGGTGGTTTTGCGGGGTAAGCCTGATTCTGTTGGTGATGGTGTTGCTGATCGGAACGGTGGTGTACGGGGCGCAGCGCTGGTTGATGATTTTCGGCATGGGAGTCCAACCTTCCGAGTTGGCTAAACTGGCGGCGATTGTTGTGGTGGCCGGGGTTTTGGGGCGTACGGGAGGGGATGTTGCCAGTTGGAAAGTATTCGGTCTGGTCTTATTGATCGGGGGGCTTTTTGTCTTATTGATTCTGCAGCAACCGGATCTGGGCACAGCGATTGTTTTTCTGCCGCCGATATTCATGATGATGCTTGTTGCCGGGGTTCCCTGGCAGCGGTTGGCGGCGATTGCGCTACTAGGGGTGGTTGGGATTACGGTGCTGCTGGCGGCGGTTTTTCTGCCGGAAAAAATGGGAATGCCGGAGGAAACGCAGGTGCGCTTTATAAGAATGGTCGGGTTGAGTCCTTATCACCGCGACCGCTTACGTGTCTTTGTGTCGCCTGACAGTGATCCGCTCGGTGCCGGTTGGAATAAACGCCAGTCTGAAATTGCGGTGGGTTCCGGCGGGCTGCATGGCAAAGGTTTTCTTAAAGGGACACAGAATGTACTGGGATTCCTGCCACGGTCAGTAGCGCCGACTGATTTCATTTTTTCGGTTATTGCAGAAGAAAAAGGCTTTATCGGTTCGCTTTTTGTGCTTACCGGAATGGGGATGATATTACTGCTGGGATTACAGATGGCGGTAAATGCTCCCGACATGTTCGGTCGGTTGATTTGTACCGGTGTGATGACTTTGTTCTTTTGTCATGTTTTTATTAATATTGCGATGACGGTGGGTGTTATGCCTGTAACGGGGCTGCCGCTGCCATTGCTCAGTTATGGAGGTTCGTTCACAATGGTGATTTTGTCATCTCTGGGAATAATGCAAAGTGTGCACGTGCATTCACGGCGCGTTAGCAGATTGACCCTGGGGTGAGGCGGATTAATTAAAGGAGAAGCGGTTTGTTCATAGAAAAGGAGATAGTATGTTCGGATGGATCAAGAAAGGCAGAATGAAAAGGGAAATTATAATCAATTCTGAAAAGCTTGAAAAGCGTGTGGCGGTTCTTGAAAACGGCCAGATTGAGGAATTTCAAGTTGAGCACCCGACGGAGGAGCGGATTGTCGGCAGTATCTATAAGGGACGTATCCAGAATCTTGAGCACGACTTACAGGCGGCATTTGTCGACATCGGGTTGAAGAAAAATGCGTTTCTGCATTATTGGGACATGCTGCCTGAAGACGGTGGCGGGGATCCTGATGATGAAAACGGCCGGCGGCGCGGGTCGCGTAACGGCCGCCGGCGCTACAGCAACGAGGAGATCGAAAAGCGCTTTCCGGCCGGTTCAGAAATAGTTGTGCAGGTCACAAAGGGGCCGATCGGTACAAAGGGGCCGCGGGTAACCGCCAGTCTGAGCATTGCGGGACGCTATATGGTACTGATGCCGGGTGCCTCCTCCAAGGGGGTGTCGCGTAAAATTGCCGACGACAAGGAGCGGGCACGCTTGAAAAAGATTGTCAGTGCCTTGCAACTGCCGCCGGGGGTCGGGTGCATTGTCAGGACGGTGGCGGCGGGAGCACGTAAGCGCAGTTTTCTTCTGGATTTACGGGCGTTGCTGTTAAGCTGGGAGCAACTGCAAACTACAATGATTGAGAAGAAAGCCCCGGCATGTCTCTACAGTGAGCCTGATTTGGTGGAGCGGGTGGTTCGCGACTGGCTGACCGAAGATGTCGACCGGATAGTGATCGATTCGCGGGATGATTATGAGCGGGTGCGTTCCATCGCGCAGAATATATCGCGAAGAGCCCGTGGGCGGGTCAATCACTATGACGGGGCGTTGCCGGTCTTTGATCATTATGACGTTGAAAAACAGATCGCCGACATCTTCAAACGCAAAGTCAATTTGAAGTGCGGTGGATGCCTGGTCTTTGACGAGACCGAGGCGCTGGTGGCGGTGGATGTTAATACCGGCCGGCACAAGGGCAGTGGATCGCAGGAGGATGCTATTCTTGAGGTCAACACTGAGGCGGTTGAAGAAGTGGCTCGCCAGTTGCGTTTACGTAACATCGGCGGACTGGTCGTCATTGATTTGATCGATATGAAGTATAAAAGGCACCAGGCGGCGGTGTACAGGGCCATGAAAGCGGCACTTAAGCGTGATCGTGCGCGCATCAATGTTTTGCAAATATCGGATCTGGGGATCATGGAAATGAGTCGCCAGCGGGCCGAGGAGAGTGTGCAGTCGTTGATGTATGCGGATTGTCCCTATTGCCAGGGGCGCGGGACTTTGAAATCCTCATTGAGTATGAGTGTTGAAATTCAGCGTCAGGTTTCGGCAATTATGCGCAAGGGTGAGGGGCAAAAGGTTTTGCAGGTGACGGTTCATCCGACGGTGCTGGATCGTTTGCGGCGCGAGGATGAGGAACTGCTGGTACAGCTTGAGCAGAAAATGGGCGGCGGCCGGCTCAGTTTCCGGTCTGATCCGTCCTGTCACGCGGAAGCATTTGCTGTCCGTGACGGTGAGAGCGGGGATGTGCTTTACTCAACAACGGAGTCTGCACAATGAGAACTGCTGCCGGCGCAAAAAAACTCCCAAGCGGCTGGCCGGAACGATATCCGGCGTATGCAGCCGTAATGGCCATTATTGGCATGACGGTTGCATATGCGCCTTGCGCTCTGGCCCGCACCGTTAATTCTGAACAGGCAACGCAATTAAGCGAGGCCGGGCAGCATTCTGCGGAAGATGGGGAGCATGCTTTAGCCGCAGATAATTCGGCAATGGATGTGCAGGCGGAACATCTGGACTATGACCGGGCGGCCGGAATAATTGAAGCCCGGGGCAATGTTGTGATATCACAAGGCAATCAGGTGTTACGCGCCGATTATGTGCGTTATCATGTTAAAGGCTCGATTGCAACCGCATCCGGCAATGTTGTGCTGGTCAGGGGCAATGAAGTCTGGAGCGGGGAAAGGCTGTCCTATGACTTCAACACGCGGCGCGGAGATTTTGACGAATTAAAGTACTCCGCAGATCCCTATTATGTCAGGGCTTTAAGTTCCAGCCGCGACGGTGAACGTATTGTGCTGCACCGTGCGGCGATAACAACCTGCCGTTATGAATATCCACATGAACATTATCATATCCGCTCAAGGCGCCTGACGCTGGTTCCGGGTGAGCGTTTGGTAGGCCGTGGCAGTACCTGGTATTTCGGCCGGGTCCCCGTGCTTTATCTTCCGTATTGGCGCCGGAACCTGAGTGCTGATTTCGGTTGGCGCTTTTATCCGGGGCAGAGCAGTCGAATGGGTGTTTTTCTGCTTTCATCCTACCGTTACCGCATTAATCCGGCGGTAACCGCCCGGACACACCTTGACTACCGTTCGCGGCGCGGGGTTGCTTTCGGTCAGGATGTGCTTTGGCGCACAGACAGTTCCCGTGGCGGTGTCATGGCTTACTATCTTGACGATAAAGATCCGCTGCGTGACGATGATGACCCGGTAACCACCAATATAGATAATGAACGTTACCGCATCAAGATTGAGGAATCATGGCGTATGTCTGAACGCAATACACTGCGTGTGCAGGCAAACTATCTCAGCGATACACGCATACTGGCCGATTTCTTTGACCGCGAATTCAGATCATCAAGTACGCCGGATAATTATGTCTCCTTATCGCATCGCGGGCAATTATATACAGCCGATATTACCTTTCGCGGTCGCCTGAACGATTTTTACGGCGGAGTGAACCGGTTGCCGGAGGCCTCATTAAAGATGTTGCGTCAGCCTGTGGCCTATACCCCTTTGTTTTATGAGGGGTTTGCCTCCGCTGCTAATTTGGAAAGAGTTTTTCCGGAATGGCAGACCGGAGTTGATGACTATTCGGCATTCCGTTTTGATACCGGCCATACTATTTATTATCCTTATCAGTATTTCGGGTTTCTGAACGTAATCCCGCGCGGCGGTTTTCGCGGCACTTACTATGATGATTCAAGACGTTGGGTAATTGAGACGGTTTCCACCACCACTGTGCAAACCAATACAGTGACAGATGCCGACGGGGTTGAGACTACCACGGTTGAAACGATTACGGATGTCAGTCAGTCACGTGAATGGCAACCGGGGGGCGGCAATGTTTTCCGTTCGATTCCTGAAATAGGTATGGAAGTTTCATACCGTGCTTTTAAAATGTGGATGAATGATACTGCCCCGTGGCGGCATGTGGCAGAACCTTACCTGAACTGGACATATGTTCCCGAACCGAATGTTCTGCCGGAAGAAATTTTACAGTTTGACGGGATTGACCGGTTGGACAAGCGGCATGACATCAGAATCGGAATGCGTAACAAGTGGCAGACAAAATGGAATGACCGCAGCGTTGATGTCGTTGATCTGAATACATACACAGATTACCGCATCGATCGTCCGGATGGTGCCGACGCGATTGACCGGCTTTTTGCGGAAGTGGAAATTGTGCCCGCTCCTCGGGTAAGTGTTTTTGCCGATGCGGTCTACAGCCTGTCGGACAGTGAGCTGAGCCGTTTTAATGCCAGGATTCTGCGCCGCAAGGCCGCGGCCGGATTCTGGGAATTGGCCGGGGAATATCGTTACCGGGCTGATAGCAGCAGTTTGCTGGCCGCGGATCTGACGCTTTATCCGGTTGAGGCTTTTGATTTGAATGTATATGCGCGTTATGAGTTTGAGGACTCCCGTTTTGAGGAGTATGGTGGTTATTTTCAGCGGAATCTGGATTGTATGCATGTACAACTGAGCACTTCGGTGCTGCCGGGTTACACACGTAGTGACGGTCGTGTAGTTGATGATGATTGGCGGGTTATGGTTGCCTTCTGGTTAAGCGCGTTTCCTGATATCGGATTCAGAACCAGATACAGGGATTAGGATATATATGAAGACATATCTTGTTACTGGCGGTGCCGGTTTTATCGGGTCGCATATTGTGCGGGCTTTACTGGAGAAGGGGTGCCGTGTCAGGGTTATTGATAATCTTTCTTCGGGCAGTCTAAATAATCTAAGTTATGCCGGTGCCGCCGGGAATGAACCGGAATTCATCAATGGGGACATTCGTGACAGCCGACGGCTCGATGAAGCATTATCCGGCGGGGTGGACGGAATTTTTCATCTGGCAGCGCTGCCTTCGGTTGAAGCTTCGATCAAGCACCCGTTCGAGTCACACGAAGTTAATGTGGGCGGTACGCTGAATGTGCTGGAGGCCGCGCGGAGAAACGGGGTTGCGCGTCTGATTTTCTCATCTTCCTGTGCTGTTTATGGAAATACAAGCGTTGAAGGTGCGTGCAGTGAGAATATGCCGGTTGCCCCGGCTTCACCGTATGCGGTGCAGAAAGCCGCCTCTGAACAGTATAGCAGTGTTTACAGCCTGCTGCACGGTGTGCGTTCGGTTTGTCTGCGTTATTTCAACGTTTACGGACCGCGGCAGAATCCGGCCGGTGATTATGCGGCGGTTGTGCCGCTTTTTATCAAGGCGGTTAAGTCCGGTGACCCGGCTTTAATTTACGGGGATGGTCGCCAGACGCGTGATTTTGTCTTCGTTGATGATGTTGCCATGGCAAACGTGCTGGCAATCGAAAACGACGGTCTGCCGCAAACAGTTACGTTTAATATCGGTTCCGGCCGGGCATGTTCGGTGCTGGATTTGCTGAAGTGTGTAATGACCGCTGCCGGACGTGATGTTGAAGTTGATATGGCCGAAGCCCGCAGCGGAGAAGTCCGGCACTCGCTTGCCGATATAACTGCGGCCGGTGCGGTTCTGGGATGGTATCCCTCACATGAGCTTGCCGCCGGGCTTGCCCGTATTTTGGAGGAATATGAACAAAGCACTTGATATCGGCAACATCACGAGTTTATCGGGGCATGACCGTTCTGCCGGGATAGTGGCGGCCTTTCCCGGCCATGATGCTGATGAAACCTACGGAATCCAGCTGTTTGTCAGGGATGAGTCCGGTGAGTGTACCAGCCGGTTTGAGCGGTTTCGTCCATTTGCGTGGGTAAACGAGGCACTGGTTGCAGATATTTGTGAAGATTACGACCCGGAGATCACGGAACTGTCCGGTAAAGGGGCTTTAAACCGCCTGCTGTTTTTCCGTGACTGGAAAACATTACGTGCCGCAGTTAGAAAATGCGGGCGCGGTTCGGGCCGGGGAGGCGCGAAGAACGGTGTACAGCACTATTTTATTAATGACCCTGTGCAGCAGTATTTAATGTACAGCGGCCGGACAATGTTCGGCGGGATGCATTTTGAAGAATTATGCCGGATGCAGGTCGATATTGAATGTGTTGTTTCTGAAGGGTTTGAGTTTTGCAATCCCGACCGTCCCGGTGACCGGATTGTTGCGATTGGGTGCTGTTGTGCGGGTGGTGATGTGGAAATCATTTCTGACAAAGATGAGTCCGGGATGCTGCGCCGGTTCGTGCAGTTTGTAAGAGATAAAGATCCGGATGTGATTGAGGGGCACAACCTGTTCAACTTTGATATGAACTATCTTTGCCGCCGTGCAAAACTGTTGAATGTTAAGTTTGGCATAGGGCGTGACGGCAGCGAGCCGGCCGTTCGCAGCAGTCGTTTTCAAGCTGGAGAGCGTACGGTTCAATATGACCGTTATGACATTTGCGGCCGGAATATCATCGACACAATGTTTCTTGCGCAGTTGTATGATATTTCATTCAGGTCGCTGGGCGGTTTCGGTTTGAAATCGGTTGCAAGGCATTTCGGGCTGGCGGCGGAAAACCGGACATATGTGGATGCCGCTGATATGGCGCGACTTTACCGCGAAGAGCCGGAAAAACTGCAAGCATATTTGCATGATGATGTTGTTGAAACCCGCCGGATTGCGGATTTGCTGTCCCGCAGTTATTTTGCCCAGGTGCAGATTCTGCCATATACATATCAGGATACGGCGGTGCGCGGCAACGCAACCAAAATTGATGCTTTGCTGGTACGGGAATATCTGCGCCAGGGATATGCTTTGCCGGTGCCGGGTGAGCAGCGTTCATTCGAGGGGGGATATACCGATCTTTTTGAAGAGGGGGTTATTAACAACGTGCACCATTGTGATGTCCGGTCTCTGTATCCCTCGATAATGCTTGCATCGGACATTGCGCCGGAAAATGATGAGCTTGGTGTTTTTCCGGGGCTGCTGAGTGTCCTGCGTGATTTCCGGTTGAATGCCAGACGGGCCGCGATGGAGGCGCGTAACGCCGCGGAAAAGGCGCACTATGATGCCTTGCAGGCCAGTTTTAAGATACTTATCAATTCTTTTTACGGATATCTCGGGTTTGCGCAGGGGCACTTTTGTGATTTTACGGCGGCGGCGGAGGTGACCCGCCGCGGGCGGGAATTGCTGACGTTCATGATCGACTGGCTGCGTGAGCATGGGGCACGTCCGATCGAGATCGATACCGATGGCGTTTACTATGTGCCGCCGGCTTTTGCAGATGACGCGGAACAGCAGGCGTTTGAAGCCGCTTTTGTGGAAGCACTGCCTGAGGGTATCGAGGTGGAGTTTGATGGCTGCTACAAGGCGATGTTCAGCTACAAGATGAAAAACTATGCTTTACTCTGTGAAGGCGGCGAGATGATCATCAAGGGGGCGGCTTTGAAATCGCGCGGGCTTGAATTGTTTCAGCGGCGTTATCTTGAGGAGGTTTTACGTTTACGACTGGAAGGGCGTGATGCTGAACTGGCGGCGGTGACAGAGCGTTACCGTCAGTCCATTCGCAACCGTGAATGGCCGGTTGAGATGTTTTCCAAGACCGAAACGCTTCAGGACAGTCCTGCCTTGTATGAAAAGAAGCGCCGCGATAGCGGCCGGAGCCGCAGCGCTGCATATGAACTGGCCGTGGCTTCGGGGCGTGAATACCGGGCCGGTGATCAGGTCTCATATTATGTTGCCGGGACACGTAAATCAGTTGCGGTGCATGAGGCGGCGCGGCTGGCGGCGGACTGGGATCCTGAGAACCGCGATGAAAACATCCCGTATTACCTTGCAAAACTCGATGCATTAAGTAAGAAATTTGTACCGGAAGACAGGCAGCCGGAGTTGTTTTGATGGTGCTTTTTAAAGATTGAATAAAAACTATGAGAACAGAAGAAATTGAGAGATATGCGTGTAAGAGTATGTGTAAGAGTACGTGGGTGGGGAGCATTATCTTATCCGTACTCTTACACTTACCCTTACACGCGAAGCAAAAGGTTTGTCTTAATACCGCTCGCTGACCTTGGGTCGGCGAGCGGAAAAATCGAAGAACGGAAAGGAGCAAAAACAACCAATCAATGAGCCCGTATTGAGCAAGATGAGTGATATTTCACCTGATTTGCTCTATTGGGGCTCAATTATGTTGTTATTGAGCTATTTCTGAAACCAATTTTTCCGTCCGCCGACTAAAGTCAGCGAACGGGAGAAGGGATGCGTTAAAGACAAGCCTTTTGAGAATTACTCCAGGGCAAAGGATTAGGGCGAAAATATATGGTTTTTACAGAGGAGACGTTATGAAAAATGGTTTTACGCTTTTAGAAGTGCTGGTTGTGGTTTTGATTATAACAATTCTGGCAACAGTGGTTGGGGTGAATATCTCACGTGAACCGGGGCGCGCCCGTACGGCTGCGGCCCGCGCACAGATTGCCGCCTTCAAGACCGCTTTGCAGCTTTACCGTATGAATCACGGCTTTCTTCCTTCCCAGGAACAGGGGCTCGAAGCGTTGGTGAGAAAGCCGGAGACCCCGCCGGTTCCGCAGAATTATCCGGCTGACGGCTATCTGGATTCCTCAGAAGTTCCGCTTGATCCATGGGGCCGGCCTTACATATATCTTTCTCCGGGCAGTCGCGGTCAGCCGTTCGAAATATTCTCCTATGGAGCTGACGGCGAACCCGGGGGGGAGGGGGAGGCCGCTGATATCTCCTCAGATGATGTGCAGGGGTGATGCTCTCTTGACCGCGGCGGTTTGCTGTAATAGGCTGCTATAAATACGAAGGAACATGGCTATGGCTAAAACAGAGATCAAAAGCGATGCCGTAATACACGATTCATTCAATGTGACAGATATTTTTCTTGGGCAGGTTGCTCATGATTTCGGCAACATTCTAATGCCTTTATTAACTTATCCTCAACTTTTGCGTATGAGTATGGATGCAGACTCTCCCGATATTGATTTAGTTGAGGGGATTGAGCAGGCGTCTTCCGACATAGAGCATATAACCAGACAGATTGCCGCATTATCCACCCGTAATCTGGATCCGATGCGTCAGCTTGAACTATCGAAAATGGCGGTTAAGGCGTTAGAGGCGGTCAAATCAAGGGTTGATGCAACAGGTGTACATGTGGAACTGCATGCATCAGCAGAGCCCGTGATGGTCAATGGTTATGCCGATCAACTGCAGGCGGCGATTGCCAACCTGATTACGAACGCGGCGGATGCAGCTCCGGGCGGTCGCATTGATATTGAAGTCGGTAATATGGAAATTGACGCAGACCGAAAGGTTGCTACGGGCGAATTTATGCCTGCCGGACGGTGGTGTTTTGTTAGTGTCAAAGATAATGGCAGCGGACTGGATGCGGAGGCGGCGGCAGAGGTTTTCAATCCTTTTTACACTACCAAAAAGGGGCAGCGTCCCAGAGGTGCCGGTTTAGGTCTGTGTGTGGTGTACCGTACTCAACATCTGCACAATGGATTTGTTGACTGCAGCAGCGTTCCGGGAGAAGGGTCTTGTTTCTCTTTGTACTATCCAGACAACGGATCTTAGATGGATATTGTCAATGACGCCATGCAGATGCGCGAGTGGAGCCGTGCGCAGAAAAAGCAGGGGCGCAGTATAGCATTTGTTCCGACAATGGGCTGCCTGCACCAGGGCCATTTGTCATTGATTGACCTGGCGGCGGCTTCAGCCGAAGCGGTTGTGGTCAGCATCTTTGTGAATCCGTTGCAGTTCGGTCCGACAGAAGATTTCGCCAAATATCCGCGGCCGTTTGATTCAGACGCTGACCTGTGCCGGCAACATGCGGTTGCGGCGCTTTTTGCTCCCTCAATGGACGGTTTTTATGCCGGGGATCATAGTGTTTATGTGGAGGAGAATGTGCTGTCGACCGGTTTGTGCGGCAAGTCCCGTCCTGGTCATTTCCGGGGGGTGACTACAGTGGTGTGCAAGCTGCTGAATATCGTTGAACCTGATATTGCGGTTTTCGGCAGCAAAGATGCGCAGCAGGTTGCTGTGATCAAGCGTATGGTGCGTGATTTGAATATGCCGCAAAAGATTCTGACGGGAGCGGTTGTGCGTGAAGAAGACGGTTTGGCCATGAGTTCCCGTAACCGCTATTTATCAGCTTCACACCGTCAGCAGGCGGCCGGGATTTATCGCGGATTGGTTGCCGCAGAAAAGCTGTTCAAAAGTGGTCAGCGCAACGCGGTCGCATTGATTGCACATTTTACAAAAGCGCTGTCCGCACATGCGCCGGATGCGCGGCTTGAGTATGCTGAAATAGTTAACTTGCAAACTATGGAGAGCTTGATAGCAGTAGAAGTTCCGGCGGTGCTGGCGGTTGCGGTTAAAATAGGCTCAACCCGCCTGATCGATAATATTGAGCTGAAATAGGCGTCTCAGCCCATACCCCGTGCTTTCAGCAGGGCATTTAATATATCATCAGGTGCTGAAGAATCCGGCAGGCAAACGGTTCTATCGGGAAGGTGCTTTAGGGATTCATCACCGGATTTCTCCAGTATTACAATCCCCGTTCCGGGAAACAGTTTGCGGATAGCATGTATAATGCTGTGTTTATCGGGCTCCAGGATAGATGCGTGGATAATCATGCCGTCTGGAACTTGCAGCTTGTCATCGGCTTGTTCAAGCAGTCCGGCAAGATCGGCAATCTGTTTGAATGTTAATTTCATCTCACTCATACGCCGGCAGATCGATTCTGTCTTTACGGCAGGTCCGGCCGCAACCACCAACCATTTAGAGATATATGACGCAATGGCCTGCGGCAGTCTGTCTTGAGCCGGCGGTGTGGCCGG
>PXDI01000300.1 GCA_003565095.1 PVC group bacterium
AAAGATGCAGTTTGCAGCAAAGTATTCATAGCAATAATCGACAAAGAATAGCAATCGCGGCCATTGATTGCAAGGCGGATATTTTGCAAATATGCAGCAGATGATCAAAAACAGCAGTAACTAATGAGGGCAACAAATGGCAAAGGTAAGAATCGGGTTTGTCGGCGCTGGAAACATGGGACAGATGGCGCATCTCAAGAACTATGCGCTGGAAAGTGACTGCGAAATAGTCGCGCTGGCTGAGCTGCGCACCAATACCGGAACCGCCGTTGCGCAGCGCTACGGAATTCCGGCATTATACAACAACGCCGCGGCTATGCTGACGAAGGAGAAACTGGATGCGATTGTAGCATCGCAGCCGTTTGACCGTCACGGGGTGCTGGTGCCGGAACTGCTCAAGGCCGGGATCCCGCTATTCATCGAGAAGCCGCTGGCGGCATCCATCGCCGTGGGCGAAAAAATCATCGCCGCCGAAAAGCAGAGCGGAACCTTTATTATGCCCGGTTATCACAAACGCAGCGATCCGGCGGTAATCTATGCCAAACGCGAGATTGCTGCGTTGAAGGCCTCCGGCGAGCTGGGGTGCATGAAATATGTCCGGCTGCTGATGCCGGCCGGTGACTGGATTGCCGCCGGATTCGACGGTATGCTCAAAATCAAAGAGGACGGCAACCTGCCCGCCATGGAACGTGACCCGCTGCCAGACGATATGACCGAGACGGTTTTCAAAGAATACATGGCGTTTGTTAATTATTACATTCACCAGGTTAACTTAATGAGGCATCTGCTGGGCGAGTCCTATCGTGCGACCTATGCCGAGGCCAGCGGCGTGCTGTTTGCCGGACAAAGCGAATCCGGTATCGCCTGTACCATCGAGATGTCGCCCTACCAGACCACGCTCGACTGGCAGGAGCAAGCGCTGGTGTGTTTTGAAAAAGGCTGGATCAGGATCGGGCTGCCGGCCCCGCTAGCAGCCAACCGTCCGGGCGCGGTTGAAGTATTCAAGGATCCCGGCAAGGGCACCGTTCCGCAAACCGTTATTCCGCAACTGCCGTGGATCCATGCCATGCGTCAGCAGGCACGCAATTTCATCGCCGCCGTCAGGGGCGACATCCCGCCGATGACCACCGCAACAGAAGCACTCGAGGATTTGAAAGTCGCCAGAGAATATATCCGGCTTAAAACCGGGAAATAGATTGGGGGCAATGAGGTTATCTTGAAACCGCTCGCTGACCTTGTGTCGGCGAGCGGAAAGATCGAAAAACGGAAGTAAAGAAACAGAAAAACAAATGAGCCCGCTCTGAGCAAGATTAGCCAGAACGCGCTTAATTTGCTCTACGCGGGCTCGGTTTCTTTTCTTTCATATTCCACTAAACCGATTTTTCCGTCCGCCGACACAAGGTCGACGGACGGGATAAAAGACAAAACATTTGATAAATCACAAACTGAAAGGAACAGACCATGCCATTGAAATGGAAAAAGATCTGGATATCTGATGAAACATACGAATCCGCCGCTGTGTTCGATGTCGACGGCGACGGGGTGCCGGATATTGTATCGGGGGCATTCTGGTACAAAGGACCCGACTTCCGCAAAAAGTTCTGCCTCGGGGCCGTCCGGCAGGAAGGCGAATATTTTGACGATTTTTCGACCATTGCGCTGGATGTTAACGGTAACGGTCGTCTGGACTTCATCACCGGCGGCTGGTGGGGCGGCGCGCTGCGCTGGGTGGAAAATCCGGAAGATCCCAAAAAGCCCTGGCCGGTACACGTGTTTGCCGAACCCGGCAACATTGAAACCACCCGCGGCTGGGATATTGACGGTGACGGGATCATTGAAATCGTCCCGAACACTCCCAACAGCCGGGAAGTTCAAGTCTATAAGCTGAAAACCGATGCCTCCGGCAACGGCACCGGAAAGTTTGAGAAGCATGTGATTTACAGTTTTCCGGAAGGGCAGAAGCAGGGACACGGGCTCGGCTGCGGCGATCTCGCCGGCAACGGCCGCATGGACATTATCCTGCAGCATGGCTGGCTGGAGGCCCCGGCTGATCCGTGGCAGGAGGAATGGATCTTGCATCAAAATGAGTGGAAGCTGGACTGGGCAATGTCCAGTGTGCCGATGCTGGCGGTTGATGTTAACAGCAGCGGTCTGAACGATATTATTTTTGGCAATGGACACGGCTACGGACTGGTCTGGCTGGAGCAGCAGCGCGATTCCGCCGGCCGGCGCAAATGGATAAAACATAATATCGATCCGTTCAATGCCCAGTATCATGACATGCTGTGGATCGATATTGACGGTGATGGACAATGCGAGCTGGTCACCGGCAAGCGCCATCGTGCGCATTGCGGAAATGATCCCGGGGAATGGGATGATTACGGAATGTATTATTTCAAATGGACCGGGGATGGTTTTGTCAAGCAGGTCATAGATTACGGAGCAATCGGTCAAGCCAAAGGCTGCGGTATACAGTTCGCCGCGGCAGATCTGTCCGGCAACGGCCTGCCCGATCTGGTGCTGCCGGGCAAGGATGGCCTGTGGCTGTTCAGCAATCAGGGGGCGTAGGGGAATAAACGTAGGCAGACAGATAAAATTCGCATACATATAAATTCAATGTTGCAATAAGAAGACATATATGTCATTTTATTGCCATGAAGTTTGACGATTTGGTCAGAAAAGTCTCCGTCCAAGGTGTTTTCACTACGGGCCAGATCCTGGCTGGTGAGGAGCGCCCCGCTGATGTTCGTCGTCAACTCGATCGTTGGGTCAAGGCCGGAAAGGTGATTTCGTTGCGGCGCGGTGTATACATGCTCGGTAATAACTACTCGAAGAGAACAGTACATCCGTTTGTTTTGGCTAATGTACTGAAAAAGGCGTCATATGTAAGTTTGCAGTCCGCGTTATCGTATTACGGAATCATTCCTGAGTATGTACCAGTTACTACCAGCGTAACGACTGGCCGTCCGGAGGAATTATCGTCTCCGGCCGGCCGGTTCCAATTCAGACACGTAACCAGTCACTTGTTTACCGGTTTTACAGAGGCAGAGGTGGCCCCTGAACAGCTTGCTCTGCTTGCAAGCCCATACAAAGCGCTTGTTGATTTGTTCTATCTGACGCCGCATTGCGACAATGAGCACTATCTTCAAGAACTGCGCTTAACACCGCCGGACAATTTTGATTATGACCGGCTGGCTTATGAGGCTGCGTGCAGCGCATCCGGAAAAGTTGATCGAGCCGTGGATCGTCTGTGCAGAATGCGGAAGGAATCCTGAAGATGAAACCGCTCCTGTTTGATTTGCTGGGTGAAGAGACGAATCCTTTTAAGCGCCGGAACATGATGCGTGAATTCCTTCAGGCGCGGATACTCTTAGCGTTGCAGGACAGCGGGGCATTCTCCAACTGGGCTTTTGTCGGCGGTACGGCTCTACGCTTCCTCTTTCGCCTGCCCCGCTATTCCGAGGATATGGATTTTTCATTGGCAAGGCCGGGCGAAAACGCGGAGTTCCAGCGTCACATGCGGTTTGTCAAAAGCAGTCTTGCAAACGAGACATATGATGTGGATCTGAAGTTGCGCACCCATTCGACAGTTGCAGCGGCACATATCCGCTTTCACGGGCTTTTGCATGAGGCGGGTCTTTCTCCACACCGGAACGAAGTCTTTATGGTAAAGATAGAAATTGACACGAAGCCACCTGCAGGTGCTGTTACAGAGACAAAAATCGTGCGCCGGTTTATTTTGCTGCATTTGCACCATTACGATCAAGCCTCTCTGTTGGCGGGTAAACTGCACGCGGTGCTCACAAGAAAATACACGAAAGGGCGGGATCTCTACGACCTCGCCTGGTATCTGGCCGATGAGACATGGCCCGGGCCTAATCTGCTGCAACTGAACAATGCTTTGCAGCAGACCGGTTGGCAGGGCGAGATGGCTACGGCCGCGAACTGGCGGGAGCTGGTTAGCGACAGACTGAGCAAGCTGAACTGGGAGGAAGCCCGGCTTGATGTAACACCTTTTCTGGAGCGGGAGCAGGATCTTGAACTTGTTTCCAAGTCTGCATTGCAAGCGCTGCTGAGACGCTAAGCGGGAGTGTTCGTGAAAACAAAAACTATTTATCTCGGAGATCTGGACCTGGCGGACATTCCGATGGGCTGGCCGATACCTCCGCATGTGAACCGTACGGTTAGGGGGACACTTTTGTGTGTCGGCGGACGCGAGTTCGCGCGCGGGGTTTGGATGAACGCGAACTGCCGCATACCCGTTGCGTTGAACGGGCGTGGGGTGCGATTCAGGGCCATGTGCGGTCCGGATGATTTGGTTCCGCAGTCACAGTCGAGCTGCATGGAATTTCTTGTCGAGACCGATGGCAGGCTCCGGTTCCGCAGCGGGCGCATGGTGCAGGGCGACGCGGCGGTTGCGGTTGATGTTGACCTGGCGGGTGCGGAGACGCTGACGCTGATTCTGGATTGTGTGGATGGCAAGGACGGCAATGCCCAGGGCGACTGGCTGGACGCGGTGATCGAGTTTGAAGGTGATCCGCCGCCCCATGTCATCTATCCCGCCGACCGGCATGAGCCGGATTTCGATTGCCCTGCTAAAGGGTACGACGCCTTTCATCCCGCGAAATCCTGGTACGACACCGACGGAGTCAAAATCCAGGCGCACGGCGGCGGCCTGTTGAAGGTGGGCGAGCGGTATTACTGGTACGGTGAACACAAAGGCGGGAGTACCACCTGGTGGCCCAAGGCTCGGGTCGATATCATCGGGGTAGGTGTCTATTCGTCAACGGATCTGTATAACTGGAGAAACGAAGGGATTGTTTTG
>PXDI01000334.1 GCA_003565095.1 PVC group bacterium
AGGTCGTAGATTCCAATCCGCGCTTTGGCCCTTACCATGGTGAAGTTCTTCTCGAAGTAAAGGGCGGACGTAATTTGATTCCTGTCCGTAATACCGATCCCGCCCGGCCACAACGCTGGCAGCGCTGCTCTGCATGGCAGATCATTGGCCCCTTTGGTGTCGACGCCTTTCCGGAAGCACCCATGCCGGAAATAGTACCACCTATGAATTATGCCGCTGACGCCCTCGGTCCGGCAGCTATTGAAGCCTCGGTGCAGGAATGGCAGGAAGCAGACGCCATCTACCATCCAGCCGTGCCGCCGGCAGCGGAAGAGCTCCCAGGCGACTGGGATTATAGGGATGATCACCCGCGGCGCACTATCACATTCGCCACAACTAAGATTGAAGTGGAAGAAGCTGGAGAATATTTTATTGCCCTGCGCTCTGCCGCGGAATCAGTACAGTTATGGATTAACCACCAAAAAGTTGAATACACCCCGCCAACCGGTCCAAAAACCCGGCACGATCCGCTTATCCTGCGCCTGCCGCTCAGCGCCGGACAACATGAGGTGATGATGCGCATTGCTAATAATTTCGAACAGATCCGTGCCGAACTTTGGTTTTGCACAGCAGGAACAGTAGAACAGGATAGCAACACAGAACAAACAGCCACCACACCGCCACCCCGGCAGTGGAGCTGGCGTGGAGAAAATAACACGGGGTTGTACCCCGAAGCGGAGCCTCCCATGACATGGGACCAGGAAAAAGGGTTAAACGTTGCGTGGCGTACCGCTGTGCCATCCGGTCGCGGCGGCGTGACTGTGGCCGGCAACCGGGCATTCATCACCGCCAATCCGGCACAGCTTCTTGGCATAAATCTGGACGATGGGCAAATCCTGTGGCAAGTCTCCGCGGATGACAGTGAGGATTCTGGCCAGACCGCCTCGACCACCCCGGTTAGCACAGCCGATCGTGTCTGGGCCTGGTTTGGAACCGGTCATGCAGTTTGTGTTGACCATGACGGCAACCAGTTGTGGACGGTTGATACCGGCCTGCGTGCCAGCGGCATCCATCTGGCCTCGCCAATACTGGTGGATGACCTCATGATAATCCAAGGTATTGATTCCGAACACGAACAGGTTGCGATTCAGGCCTTGGACGCCTCCACCGGAGAACGACGCTGGAAAAGTCTGCTAGGTGCCGATGCCTTCGACTTCATAATCATGACTCCCCGTAATGAATATCGCTGGTATCGCGACGGCCGCCCCGGCAACGGCTGGGGACTGGCGGCCATGCGGCTGCATAACGCTGATCAGCACCTTGATGTCATTATCACCCACGATGGTGCGCTGCTGGATGCAGGCGACGGACGGCTTATTACCCGCCGCATGCCAATGGTTGACGGCAACCGCGCTCCGGCATTGATCGATGGCAACACAGCTTATTTTTCCACCACCCCCGGGCACTCCGCAACCGAGCTGTGGCTTGAAGCGGACGGACGTGTCGGTTATCGGTTACGCTGGCTGACCCGCCGCCGCACCTTCAGTGGTGGAGGGATTCCTTTGCGCTACAGCAGCAGTTGGCCGATGTCACCATTGATGATTGATGATCTCTTGCACGTCCACCGCCAAGACTACGGCCACCGGCCGCGGCATCGTGTCAGACCGTTTGGGAACGGTGATATCTATGACCCCGCCAGTGGCCGCTGGCTGGGTCACCGCTTCAATTTCACTGAAGGATCAAACCCCTCGCTGCCAATGGTCCAGGCCGGCGCATGGCTGCTTGCCGGCAACAGCGGCCAAGGCTGCACAATGGGTTTTTCCAAGGAATATGGCGAACTGACCGTGGCACTGCCCGGACGCTCGCTTCTGCATATGACCAGCAACCGTATCGACCCCACCTACGCCGCTCCGGTTGCCGCCGGCAAAATGCTGCTGGTACGTGGTAATGAGCATCTCACCGCCTTTGCTGCCGATGGCAAAGATGGTCTGCGTAAACAATGGGAACGGATTGCTGATGAGCAAATGGCCTTTATTCCACCGCGTCCGCTGGCGGATGCGACCACCGTAGTCAGGGCGACGCCGGGAGACTTTCATGCCCAGGACAGCATGTCCGTTGTCGATATCCTGCCGGGCATTTGTTTCAACGCCTGGCTGATTGCCGGGCCGATTCCGCCCGAAGCAGAGATCGAGACTCCGCAACTTGACGACGTAAAGAGCCTGCCTGAGATCGGCGGACAGCTTCCCGGCAGCGAAGTTGAATGGCAATCGCTTACACCTAGTGATCATAAAATAATGAGCACCAGCTTTGCTCCCGAGTTCCACTGGACAACCGACCGGCCAAGATTTGACCACCGGATCGATCTGATGGCCCTGATGGGCGGACTGCCTAGACCCGGCACATCACTGCTGATGGCTACCGTGTTGAGTATTCCGGAAACCATCACCGCCAATCTCGTGACCGGTGCGGCCGGCATGCCGCCGGACAGCGTCACCGCCTTTCTGGGCGGCAAAGCGGTACCTGTCGATGCCCCGTTGCACTTGGAAGCCGGATGCCATATCCTGCTGCTAAGAATTGATTTCGGGCGTCTGCCGCCATTTGTCCGCAGCATGGTTATAAAACCACATTTGGCTTTGAGCTCCGATCAGGGAGATCCGGTGCAGGCATGGTATGACTTAATTGCCGAGCGACGCCCGATCATCGAACGTGTTGCAGAACTCGAAAACAATCGCGACGCCGAACGCGCCCGCCAACTTCTCGAGATGCTGGATAAACGCGACTAACATTATGAAAGATGATGAGTGAAGCACACATGAGCCGGTTGCGGGGCGGCGCGATTGCCGGGCATCCGCGCTTGATGTGGACGCCGGAGCGGATCGCGTCGGCGCGCCGGCGATTAACAGAAAACCATGCGGGCTTTTGCGCAAGCCTTGAAAGGCTTGTGCATGAGGCTGAAGAATTGCTGAAAGCTCCGCCGCCTGAATACATTATAACCGAAGGGCGGCTTTTGAAAGTTTCGCAGGATTCTCTGCGGCGGGTTTATGTTCTGGGAACAGCCTGGCTGCTGACTGGTGATGAACGTTACGCGGATGGCGCAACCGGGGTATTGCGCACAATCTGCGCATTTCCGGACTGGCATTTTGCGCATTCACTGGATATGGCCGAAATGACACATGCGGCCGCAGTCGGTTATGACTGGCTGCATGGTCGTATGAATGAATCAGAGCGGCATATGCTGCGAGAGAGTATCCGGCAAAATGCGCTATTACCGGCTGTTGAAGCGTTTGATTCTGATGAAGGTCCACGCTGGATGAACGGTATTCTGCGCGCGTATAACTGGAATCTGGTGTGCAACGGCGGTTTGATTATCGGGGCATGTGCGCTGGCGGATGATGATTCCGGATTGGCAGAGCGCATAATTGAGCTCGCCCGGCCGGCCATGCAGCCGGCATTGCAGAATTTTTCGCCGGACGGCTGCTGGCCGGAAGGTGTTGACTACTGGAGTTATGCATTACGCTATGCCGCATATGCGACCGAAGCATTAGAGGGAACATTCGGTTCGGACGGCGGATTGTTTGCCACCCCGGGACTTTCGGCTTCGGCAAGGCTGCTGGCGCTTACGCAGGCACCTTCGGGCGAAGCGATGCAATGGGGCGATACGGGCGGCAAATGGCTTTCAGACCGCGCTCGCTGGTTATCTGCATGGAGCGCGGTGCGCTTTGCTGATCCGCTATGCGCAGCCGCGGCACAGGCCGTGTCTTTTGCCGATGAATCCTGTGCTCCTGAACAGTTGATCTGGTATGCGGAACCAGCGGAAAAGGTCGTTTTTCCGCTGGATGTGCTCGCGGAAGGCCCGGTCGGGGTTGCCTGTCTGCGCTCGGGTTGGGGTGATCCGGCGGCGTGCTGGGTCGCGGTCAAAACCGGCTTCAACCGCGCAAATCACGGACATCTGGATCTTGGCGGCTTTGAGCTGGAACTCGACGGGGTTCGCTGGGCCATTGACCTTGGCACGGATGATTATGAGCTGGAGGGCAACTGGGACCGCCATGAAGACGGTGCCCGGCGCTGGCAGTATTTCCGTTATGGCAGCAGCGGGCATAATGTGCTGATGATTAACGGAAGCAACCAGTTGCTGGATGGTCACGCGCAGTTTGTAGAAGCGAATATCAATATTGATTCCCCTGCGGTAACGATCGACATTTCTTCCGCCTATAAGGATCAAGCATCTCTTTACCGGCGGACTGTCGCTTTGGAGAACGGCCGGAGCGAAGTGTTGATCCGCGATATAATGGAGCTGCCGTCTCATGCAACAATCGAATGGAACATGCTTACGCGTGCGGCGGTTGAGATTGATGGCGGAGAAGTTCTGCTGAGCCAGGATGGCAAAAAACTGCGGTTGCGAATGGAGCTGGCCCCGGCGGGCGGCAGATGGCGGTGCGAATCCGCACAGCAGCCTCCGCCGCAGTCGGCAAACAAGGGTGTTAACCGGTTGATTTACAAAGTAAAGTCCGCGGCCGGGAATGCAGAATTATGCATGCGGTTGCTGCGCGAACGCGCGGTGCTGTGAGACGTGCCACGCGATGTGGAGTAGCGAGGGCCCGCCGGCGGGCCGCTGTTTTTTTTCGCGGAGAGGTCATATTGGCGGAATGGATGAATGTGGTGTTGGGTTTATTGAAAAGGCACGATGTGCAGCCGGTTGCGCATGTCATGCCTGACGAACGGGTATTACTGGCGTTGGATATGATAGAGACGCATATAATCAGTCATCCTTTTAACACTTCGTCTGTTGCGCGCAAAGTGGGCCTAAGTGTCAGCCAGCTCA
>PXDI01000143.1 GCA_003565095.1 PVC group bacterium
GGAGGGGCTGGCGCATCGCGGGCTTGACTCCGACTGTCTGGATCTGACGCCTCCGTCATGGCACGATATCGAAGATGAGCAGCAATTCCGCCGCAACTTGCTGCGCTGGGCGTTCGGGGTGGTTGCCGTTTGGTTGCTGGGTATCGGCATACTGACGGGCGGGGGGGCCTTTGAACGGCATAGCCTGAGGCGTTTGCAAGAAGAAAACGCCCGTTGGGCGCCGCGCGCTTTGCAGGTGCGGCAGATGCGCCGCAGGGTCAATACAATCAAGCGCTACATGGATACCAGTTACTCGGCACTGGAATGTCTGCGTGAAATAAGCGCCATGCTGCCGGGTGGTGTTGAGCTTACCTCTTTCAATTACCGCAAGGGCGAATATGTCAGGCTGACCGGCGAGGCCCCGCAGGTAAATGCCATTTATGATTTCAAAAACCGCATCGACCGTTCGGAAATGTTTGGTGAATCGACCTTGGTTGGCCCGCGCCGTGATCCACGCAAACGGGTGGAGAGTTTTGAAATAAACATCCAGTTACCGGGAGGTGCTGAATGATGACGATGAATCACCGCGAACAGGTGCTGTTACTGGTTGTGTGTGCCGTGCTGCTTTTTGGTGCCTCCAGCCTGCTGGTACGTCCGCGGATTGATTTGTGGAATGAACTGCGCACGCAGCAGTTGCTGACGCGGCAGGATCTTGATGTTGACAGAGCACTGGTGGCCGAGACCGACCGCTGGCGGCAGGAACTGGAAGAGTTAAGCAGTCTGCTGCCGGTATATCCCCCTTCACGCCGAATGGATGTTCATCTGCTTTCGGCTGTGGACCGGATGGCTACCACGCATGGGTTGCGCATTCTGCGCCGGCGGACATCAGAGGAAGAGCATATCGGCGAGCTGTATGAACTGCCGATAGAGGTCAGTGAGTGGGAAGGAACACTTGAATCGCTGGTGCGCTTTCTGTACGATCTGCAATCACAGGATGTGATGCTGGATGTAAGACAATTGTTGATTCGTCCTTCGCAACGCGATATGCTCAGGGGTAGATTTTTACTGTATGCCGCCTATAGCCGCGAGGAAACGGAGTAGGCGTGGTCAGGGATCAGGAGTCAGGGATCAGGAGTCAGGGAATGGGCGTGATGGTGAAAAAGTTGATTTGCGGGCGGGCGGCATTACTGCGCTGTGCGCTGGCATTGTGTATGGTTTTGCTGGCAACCATGCACGGGGATGCCCAGCCTGCGTCGGTGGAGCCTGATAATATTGCCCCGCGCCTTAATTTCAGGGATACCCCCTTGGAAATCGTACTTGATGACTATGCCGAGAAAACCGACCGGACTGCGCTCAAGGCGCCCGGCCTGCCGAATGTTAACATTACCCTGCGTAGCCGTGATAATCTCACGATTGATGAATACCTGCAGGCTATTGAGACGGTCCTGGCCATGAACGGGGTAGCGCTGCTGCCGGTTGATGAAAAATTTCTAACCGTGGTGAAGATCGGCGAAGCACGTCAGGAAGCGATGGAGATTCAACACGGGGCGGTGGAATTATCGCCAACCCAGCGCTCACGTCTGATCAGCCAGTTGATCACGGTGCATCACATTGATTTACCGGAAGCGCGTAAAGCGGTTGATGCGCTCAAGCATAATTACGGTCAGGTGCATGTGTTTGAGCGCAATAACAGCATGCTGGTTACCGACACGGCCGCCAATATTGAGCGGATGATGGAGGTGATTGCGCTGATGGATGTGCCGGTTGTGGCGCGCGAGGAACCCCATATTATTGTCATAAAGCACACAAAAGCATCGTTGATTAAAGCCAAGCTTGAAGAAATCATTGCGGATGCACAGCGTGAGCAGCAGCGTCCGTCAACCGTGCCGCGGCTGCGCGACAGCGGTCCACCGGGGGTTGAAACGCGCCCACCCGCGGCCAGTCCGGTTCCAGGGGTGATCCGGCCCCAGCGACCTGCTCAGCCGGCAGTCGATAGCGCCGCGCAGGAAATGGATATTGCCACACTGATTGAAGAAGCTGAACGCGGAATCATCCGTGGATCTGTGAAAATTGTGGCCGATGACCGGACTAATATTCTGATTATCATCACCCGTCCGGAAAACATGAGCTTTTTCGAGCGCATCATAGATGTGCTTGATGTTGAGACTGCACCGGACGTGATTGTACGGGTAATCCGGCTGGAGTTTGCTGACGCTAAGGATGTGGCGGGCATGTTGAACGATTTGATTGGAGCAACCACCCGTGAAGAGGGGCGTGCGGCAGCTACCCCGGATGTCGGTGACGATGACCGGCGCAGTGCCGCGCTGCGTGAAATCAGGGCGGAGCGCACTGCAACGGCTGATACCGGCGTAGCGCAACGCTCGCGGATCGGTGAGTTGTCACGGGATAATATTCAGATTCTTTCGGACGAACGCACCAATTCCCTGTTGATCATGGCACCGCAATCTGATCTCATTACATTGGAGGAAATCATCAAGGACATGGACATGATGCTTTCCCAGGTATTGATTGAAGCGGTGATTATTGAAGTTGGTCTCGGGCGCAATGTTGAAACCGGTTTTGACTGGGTGCAGCGGTCAATGATTGCCTATAACGAGACTGAAGGTGGCCGGCGTTCCCCGAGGTTCGCTTTTGCCGGCGGCGGCGGCGGCGGGCGCGGTGTGCCGATGGATGCCACCGCGATGCACCATGCCTCGGATATCGCGGCCGGCGGCGGACTGCGCTACTATTTCACCTTCTTCGACCTGAATATTGATGCGATCCTGCGCATGGCCGCTTCTGATAACCGTACGGAGATTCTTTCCTCACCGATCATTCTTACCACCGACAACCGCGAAGCCAAGATCGATGTTTCAACCGAGCGTTATTTTTACAAGGGCAAACGCTATGTCAGCACGACTACCGGTCAGGGGGTATGGGAGGATGATGTTGATACCCGGCGTGTCGGGATCAATCTAACCGTAACACCTAAAATAAACGCGCGCGGGTTTGTCATCATGGATGTTATTCAGAAGATCGAAAATGTTGCCGAGTTTCAACGGATTAATGATGCTGACTGGCCGGTGATATCAAGTCGTGAACTGAGTGCTTCGATTGCCGTGCAGAGCGGTGAGACAATTGTGCTGGGCGGCCTTGCGCGGCAGGAGGATTCCAAGGGGCGCAGCATGGTTCCGTTTGTCGGCAACATTCCGTTGCTGGGAAGCCTTTTCCGTGCCACCGACAGAAAGAACTCACGCAGTGAAGTTATTGTGTTTATTACCCCGTATGTGTTGGATACACCAATGGATATAGCTGATGACGCCGAGCGGCGTTACCGCTCGCTGCAGATGTCCGAAGGCTTGTGGCCGCGCGGGTGGTCAGACAGCCGCCTGCCGGACAGGCAAAGGCAGTCCGGCGAGCCGGCTTCTACGCGCCCGCGAGCTGTGCCGCGGGAAGATCGCGGCAGCCGCTTACAGCAGCGCAATAACAATCTGGACAGCGAAACGGAGCGTTTTATCCGCGCGCAGGAAAGGCGCCGCACCGAGGTGCTCTAGTATGCCGCCGGCAGAAGCTGATACCGTGAACGTGACCGAAACGTTTGTGTCTTTGCAAGGCGAGAGTTCCTATGCCGGTCTGCCGTGTTTTTTTATCCGTCTGGCGGGCTGTAATCTGCGTTGCAGTTATTGTGACACTCCCGGCGCTTTAGAGGGTGGTTCAGCGCGGTCGATTGATGAACTTGTCAATGAGGCGTTGTCGGCGCGCACGCCACTAATCGAGATAACCGGTGGTGAGCCGCTGCTGCAGTCCGGCTGTCTTCCGCTGCTATGCGGGGTCACGTCTCGCCAACCGACAAACGCTCCGGTGCGGGTGCTGCTTGAGACCAACGGCAGCGTACGTATTGACGGTGTGCCGGATGAGGTTGTGGCGATTATGGATGTCAAGTGTCCCGGCAGCGGAATGGCGCATTCTTTTCAAGGGGAAAATCTACGTCTGTTGCGTCCGCATGACGAAGTGAAGTTTGTTTTGTCGGATGAAGCGGACTACCGGTGGGCTTGTGATTTTGTATGCAAGAATGAACTAAGCCGCCGCTGCGCGGTAATCCTGTTCTCGCCGGTGGCGGGGCGCCTTGATCCGGGCCTGCTTGCCGACTGGATAGTGCGCGACCGCTTGCCGGTGCGCCTGCAACTGCAGTTGCACAAGCAGCTTGGCGTTCGGTAGAGAGCTTCTTAAAAGTCTTGTCATGAACGCGTGCCATTCTCCCGTCCGCTGACCTTGGTCGGCGGACGGAAAAATTCAAATAAGGAAAAACCTTCAAAAGACAAATTGAGCCCATATAGAGCAAGATAAAGTGGTTACTAAAAACCTTGCTCCCAAAGGGCTCATATCTTTATTTTAAATGTCGTTTTTCAGAATTATCTTGCTCGCCGACCAAGGTCAGCGAGCGTGATCAAGACAAAACTCTTGAGAACCACTATAAAAGTAGCCTGCGGTCTGCATTTCTCTGGTGTGCCACAGGCTGGAATAGGAATGCCTGTGGCACATTGCAACAGCCCCCATTTCCCCGCCTGTATCCAGATTTTTAAGAGCTTGACTTTTCCCGCCCGCCGGTTATGGTCGCATGATATTGGGTGCATCGTGTTTCGGTGCATCGTGTTTCGGTGCATCGTTAAAGAGTAACTGAGGAGGATATAGTGATGCGCCGTTTGTTATGTCTGCTTGTTTCCGTAGCCGCCTTAACTGCAACCGTTCTGTCTAATCCGCGCAATCCCGGCTCAGGAGCAGCCGCTCGCGGCGGGCCGCCTGCGCCGGAAC
>PXDI01000320.1 GCA_003565095.1 PVC group bacterium
CAGGTGCCCAATTTCGGGCGCCCGGGGCGTGGGCCTAAATTGCAAGCCGGGATGACTTTGGCTGTCGAGCCAATGGTTAATGCCGGAAGACACGATGTCAGGGTTCTGGACGATGGTTGGACGGCTGTGACAAAGGATGGGCGGCGGTCAGCTCATTTTGAGCATACGGTGGCTGTCACAGAAAACGGTTATGAAATTTTGACTAAAGTGTGATTTTTTTGTTGGAAACAGAGATGTATTAGGCTATATTGAGCAGTTTTTGAGTAGGAATGGAGAAAAATAGTGAAAGTTCGTAGTTCGGTTAAGCGTATTTGTGAACAATGTAAGGTTATTCGCCGTAAGGGGGTAGTGCGGGTTGTCTGCACTAATCCGCGCCATAAACAACGGCAGGGTTAACAGGAGGATTCTTGGTATGCCGAGGCTGATGGGTGTTGATATTCCGGGTAATAAGCGTATCGAAATTTCGTTACGCTACATACATGGTATCGGTCCGTGCCGCGCCAGACAGGTGCTGGACGAAGCCGGGATCGATTACGCTAAGAAGGCGGATGATCTGAGCGCTGAGGAGTTGCGCAAAATAATTGATGTTATTCAGCATGCGTTCCGCACAGAGGGTGATTTACGCCGGGAAGTGTCGCAGAATATTCGGCGGCTGATCAGCATTGGCAGCTATCGCGGCTTGCGTCATCGGCGCGGTTTGCCGGTGCGCGGGCAGCGCACCAGCACGAATGCGCGAACCCGTAAGGGCCCGCGGCGCACGGTTGGTGCTGTTCGGGACAAGGCTGCACGCAAGTCAATGAAGTAATAAGAGGTAGAGGCATTCATGGCTGAAGAATCGGAAAAAAAAGAAAATCAGGAACCCGTAACAGAGGGTGACCAGGCTGGTAGCGAGGTTGCTGCCGGGGCTGCTTCAGGTGTTGCAGCTGCAGATAGTGCGTCAGTGGATGCTGAAGGTGCACAGCGCCGCGGCAGGGGGCGCGCAGCACGTGTGATTCCATGCGGCATTGCGCACATAACCGCAACATTCAACAATACGCATGTGAGCATTTCAGATGCGCGCGGGAATGTCATTTCATGGGGCACGGCCGGGCGTGCGGGATTTAAAGGTTCGCGCAAGAGCACCGCTTTTGCCGCCACCACTGTGGCGCAGGATGCCGGAAGGACCGCGGTTGCGAAGGGCATGAACGAAGTTGAAGTCAGGGTGCAGGGTGCGGGCGCCGGTCGTGAGTCGGCTATTCGTGCGTTGCAGTCAGTTGGATTGAATATTACCACTATCAAGGATGTTACGCCGATTGCGCATAACGGGTGCCGGGCGCGCAAGAGAAGGAGAGTGTAATGGGCAGGTATACCGGAGCGGCATGCAAGCTTTGCCGCCGTGAACAGATGAAGCTGTTTCTTAAAGGACCGCGTTGTTATATGTCCAAGTGTCCGATTGAGACCGGGCGTCCCGTACCGGGAATGCACGGGATGGCACGTGGGCGCAAGCTTTCAGATTATGGTACACAGTTGCGTGAAAAACAGCGTTTGCGCCGCCAGTATGGCTTGCAGGAAGGGCAGTTCAGGCTGTTCTTCGACCGTGTATCACGCAAGCGCGGGGTTACCGGTGAGTTGCTGCTGCAGATGCTTGAATCACGCTTGGACAATCTGGTTTACCGGCTGGGGTTTGCGCCGTCGCGGCGTGCGGCCCGTCAAATGGTATTGCACGGTCATATTAAAGTAAACGGGCGCAAGGCTACGGTGCCTTCGATGATCGTCAAGGCCGGGTCGAAAATTGAGATTTCCGCCAAAGCCAAGAGCAAGGAAATGGCACGGAGGGGATTGGAGCTTGCCGAGGCGCATACGCTGGCGCCATGGTTGACTGTGGATGCCGCCGCGGCCTGTGGCGAATATGTTCGTGTGCCGACGCGCGAAGAGATTGCTCCGGTAGTAAACGAGCAACTTATTGTGGAACTGTACTCCAAGTAGCCGGTAACCGCCGGGCGGGATCTTTGGAAAAGCTGTAAAAAGAGGTGGAATCATCATGGCAATCAGATTAAGTCGTTTCGAAATGCCGAAAAAGATTGTGAAGGACGAGAAGACCGCAACTGAAACATATGCATGTTTCATTGCTGAACCGTTTGAAATCGGCTATGCGCGTACGATAGGTAATTCGCTGCGGCGGGTTTTGCTTTCGTCAATTGAGGGTGCGGCCGTTTCGTCGGTCAAAATACAGGGCACCGAGCACGAGTTTAGTACTTTGCAGGGAGTTAAGGAGGATGTTACCGACATCATTCTTAACCTGAAGCAGGTATTGGTGAAATGCGCTTCGCGTGATACTGTCAGCATGTCTTTGAAGGTGAAAGGCCCCGGGGTTGTCAAGGCCGGCGATTTTTCATTGCCGGCGGGTGTCAGTCTGCTGAATCCTGAACTGGTGCTGGCAACGCTGGCTGATGACGGGAAACTGGACATGACGGTGGATGTGCGTACCGGACGGGGCTTCTGCCCGGCCGACGCCAACAAGCTGCCGGATCAGGAAATCGGCGTGATACCGGTTGATTCAATGTTTTCCCCGGTCAGCCGGGTGAATTATAACACCGAGAACACCCGCGTCGGTCAGCGTACCGACTATGACAAGCTGCTGCTGGAAATCTGGACTGATGGCCGGGTTACGCCGGAGGATGCATTGAAAATGTCCGCGGCGGTAGTGCGGCATCATATGGATGTGTTTGTTGAGCTTGATGAAGTTACGGTTGAGTTTGAGGAAACTGAGCCGCATTCCGACACAACCCGTGAATCGCTCAGCACAAAGCTGGCGATGAGCGTCAATGAAATCGAGTTAAGCGTAAGGGCTGCCAATTGCCTGAACAACGCGAATATTAAAACGGTCGGTGAGCTGGCAACCAAGTCTGAAGCCGACATGTTGAAATATCGCAATTTCGGTAAAAAGTCACTCAATGAGATTAAGGCGAAGCTGGTTGATTTAGGGTTGACGCTTGGAATGACGTTTGAGCCTGAGATTATGGCGGAAATTGAAAATAACAACTGAATTACGGATATTAATTAATGCGACACAGGCATAAATCAAAGAAGTTGGGGCGCGACGCATCGCACCGCAGCGCTTTAATGAGCGCTTTACTGGTTGGACTGGTGCGTGAGCGGCGGATTAAGACAACAGTAACCAAGGCCAAGCTGGTCAAACCGTTGGCAGACCGTCTTGTCACCCTTGGTCGTCAAGGCACGCTTGCGGCGCGGCGGCAGGCGATTACCATGCTGGGCGGCAAGTCAGAGTTGGCAAAGACGCTCATTGATGATGTGGTTCCGCAGATGGAAGGCCGCAACGGTGGTTACACCCGGGTAATCAAGCTGGGGCGGCGCAGCAGTGACAGCTCTGAAATGGCGCTGCTTGAATGGGTGGAGCGTGTACAGGTGCAGCCGGCAGGGGCGGAAGAGCCCGCCGCGGCTGAAGCATAAGCGCTTACAGTTCCATTATTTCGCGGATATCGTCCCAACCGAGCGCTTCCATTACGGCTTGATCGTTTTCAACGGTTGCGTTGATGATGGCTTGTTTGCGCTGCTGTAATGCCAGAACCTTTTCCTCGACGGTACCGCGTGTGATCAGCTTGTGGCAGTAAACTGTGCGCTGCTGACCAATGCGGTAGGCGCGGTCAGTCGCTTGGTTTTCCACCGCGGGATTCCACCACGGATCAAAATGTACCACCATGTCCGCTCCGGTAAGATTAAGCCCCGTTCCGCCCGCTTTCAAGCTGATCAGAAATACCGGAATGTCACGGTTGGAATTAAATCTGTGAACAACCTGCATGCGTTCACGGGTGGAGCCGTCCAGATAACAATAGTCCAGCCCCCGTTCCTCAAGTGCGCTGCGCAGTATTTTGAGCATGGAAACAAACTGGCTGAAAACGAGAATCCGGTGACCGCCGTCAATTGCTTCATCCAGTAATTCTGAGAACAGATCTAGTTTAGCCGATGGCTGTTGCGGATCAATGCCCGGCAGGTCCAGCAGTCCGAGGTGACAGCAGATCTGCCGCAGGCGCATAAGTGTTGCCAGAATGTCCATGCGGGACTTGTTGAATCCCTGCCGGTTTACCATATTCGAGATACGCTGCCGTGAGCTTTCGAGGGTGGTGCGGTAAACAAGCTGCTGGTCCGCTGTAAGTTGGCAGTAGGAAAGTTTTTCGATTTTGGGCGGCAGTTCTTTGGCCACTTCCCGTTTCAGTCTGCGCAGCAGGAACGGTTGCAGTTTTTTGCGCAGGCGGGTTTGTGCCGCTGCGCCCTCATCTTCGCCCCGCGCGATTGGCAGTTCGTAGTTCTGGCGGAATATTGCGTGACCGCCCAGATATCCCGGCATCAGAAAGTCCATGATCGACCATAAGTCAGCCACGCTGTTCTCGACGGGGGTACCGGTCAGAACCAACCGGTGTGTGGCCTGCAGCCGTTTTGCCGCAAGGGCGTTCTGAGTGTTGCGGTTTTTGATGTGCTGTGCCTCATCAAGAATGATTACCGAGAATTCGCGCTGCTCAAGTTTTTCAAGATCGCGGCGCAGCAGTGAGTAGGATGTAATTGCCACATCGCAATCATCAAGCCGTTCCCACAATTCGTGCCGTTCCTGTCCTTGCAGTGTGAGGACGTTTAGCTGCGGGGTAAAGCGCGCGGCCTCCTCGCGCCAGTTTTCCACCAAGCTTGTCGGGCAGATGATCAGGGCGGGGCAGCCACCGGTTTCGCTTTCGGCTCTTTCAAGCGCAAGCCACGCCAGGGTCTGGATGGTTTTTCC
>PXDI01000372.1 GCA_003565095.1 PVC group bacterium
CGTACGCTCACTAATAAACCGGCCGCGGGTTGTGCTGGCCGATGAGCCGACCGGCTCGCTGGACCGCAAAGCATCCGATAATCTGGCCGAACTGCTGCTGGAACTGAACCGGGAGGAGCATGTAACTCTCATTACGGTTACCCACGACCGTGAGCTGGCTGCAAGAATGCCGCGTAAGTTGACTCTTTTTGACGGTAAACTGAAGGAAGATGAACAATGAACCGCACAACCTTTGCGCTGAGCAGCGCACGCCATTACTGGCGAACACATCTCGGGGTGCTGGCGGGAGCGGTGCTGGCCGGCGCGGTACTGGTTGGCGCATTGCTGGTCGGTGATTCCGTCGACTACAGCCTGCGGCGGTTTGCCTTGCAGCGGCTTGGCGACACATCCGCTGTACTCAACGCCCAGGGACGCTTCTTCAGTGCTGAACTCGCCGCACATATCAGCCGCGAACTGAATACGCGGGCTGCCGCTGTTCTGAATCTGCGCGGCATAGCCATAATGGGGGGCAGCGGAGCAGATGAGCGCCGTCAGGTCAACCGCATTGAGGTGCTGGGCGTCGATGACGACTTCTGGCAATTGGATGGCAAGGGGGCCGAAGCGCTGGAAGGCAACAGCATCGCTTTGAGCACAAAACTGGCCGCAGCCCTGAATGCGCAGGTCGGCGACGAAGTATCGCTGCGGATCGGCCGGCCCGGCCTGATGCCGCGCGACGCACCGCTGGCTTCCCGCCGCGAAGGGCTCACCGAACGCGCAACATTCAAAGTGCAGCGCATTGTGCCGGATGACCGGCTGGGACGTTTCAGCATGGCCGCTAATCAAATCGCCCCCTACAATGCATTTATCAGCCTGAAAAGATTACAGCAAATGGCCGGACTCGAAGGACGCGCCAATCTCCTGCCGGTGGCATTGCGTGACGGCAGTGAAATTCCGGTCGAAAAAATTGACGCGGCACTGCGCCGGGTCTGGCAGATCGGTTTTGCCGGAATCGAATTGCGCGAATTTGACGATCCTGCGCTTTTACAACTGCAAAGCAACCGTATTTTCCTGGATCAGGTGACCTCCCGCGCGGCGCTGGAAGTTGATCCGGGCAGTCCGGCCGTCGGAGTGCTGACATATATGGTTAATTCTATCTCAGCCGGCTCCGGTGAAACACTGCGCTCTACACCTTATTCTTTTGTGAACGCGCTTTCGCCTTCGGAGAGTCAGGCTGTCAGCCCGATCCCCGCCGCTATGCCGGATAACGGTATTATCATCAACGAATGGCTGGCCAGGCAACTGGTGGTGACAAACGCGGATATAGTCACCGTCAAGTATTATGAATTAATGGATGATAATTCCTTTGAGGAACGCGCACGCGATTTCAGCGTGCATGCGGTACTGCCAATGGAGGCATTCGCGCATGAGCGGACTCTGATGCCTGAATTCCCCGGACTGACCGATGTTGACAGTTGCCGTGAATGGGATATCGGCATGCCGATGGACGAGGAGCTGCTGCGTGATGAGGCTAACGAAGAATACTGGGACAATTACCGCCAAACCCCGAAAGCGCTGCTTACGCTTGCCGCCGGGCAGGCAATGTGGGCCAACCGCTTCGGCAACCTGACTTCCGTGCGCTACGAGCGTTCAGATGATTTTCCGGCAGAACAGATCCAGACATTGCTGACACAGGAAATTGATCCCGCCGGGCTCGGGCTGTTTTTCCTTCCGGTACGCGAACTTGCATTGCGCGCGGTAACCGAGGCAATGAGCTTTGCCGAACTGTTCTTATCAATGAGTTTCTTCCTGATTATTGCCGCATTAATGCTGACCGGTCTGATGTTTGTTTTCAGTATCGAACGCCGCGCGGTTGAAACAGGCACCCTGCTGGCGGTAGGTTACCGTCCACGCCAGATAGCGGCGCTTTACATTATCGAGGGCGCAATTCTTGCCGGCATCGGCAGTCTTGCCGGGGCTTACCTCGGCATACATTATACCCGGTTTCTGATTTGGGGCCTGAGCACATACTGGCAGGGGGCAATTGCCGGGGCGGCTATTCAGTATCATGGGGAATGGTCATCTGTTATCTCCGGTGTGCTTGCCGGCTTCGTTTGCGGAACCGCCGCGGTTGCCATTGTATTACGCAAACAGGTGCGCCGTCCCGCCACCGAGCTGATCTCGGGAGGGACAACTTCGGCGCCGCTCAAAAGCGGCCTGCTGCGGGGGACAAAACTGACATCGGCGCTTGCCATCGCCGGAACCTTGGCCGCACTCATTATCATGTGGCAGACGATCACATCAGCGCCGGAGCACGCCACCACCGCATTTTTCGGTGCCGGAGCGCTGCTGCTGACCTCAGGAATTATAGCAGCACGCAACATACTGGGAGCCATAGCGCAGAGCGCCGCCGGCTCATTATCTTTGCCGCTACTGGCGCTGCGCAATGCCGCCCGCCGCCGTGGTCGCAGTCTGGCTGCAATCGGATTGCTGGCATGTGGCTGCTTCATGGTGCTGGCCGTCGGCTCAATGAAAGAAGATGTCGCCGCCAATACTGATCAACGCTGGTCAGGTTCAGGCGGCTTCGCGCTCTTCGGCGAAACCACCATCCCGCTTACCGAAGACCTGAACACCGACAAAGGCCAACGGGCATTTAATCTGCACGTCGACCGGCGCCTGTCGGAGAAGGAACTGTCTTTTGTACAGATCAAGGTGTTTGACGGAGATGATGCAAGTTGCTTTAACCTGAACCGTGCTCAGGCACCGCGCCTGCTGGGACTTATGCCAGCAGAAATGTCCGCACGAAAAGCGTTTCTGCCAAGACGGGGAAATGATGATTTCTGGCAACTGCTCGATCTTGATCTGCCGGACGGGATGATTCCAGGATTAGTCGGCGACTCAGATACCGCTATGTGGGGACTGCAAAGAAAAACCGGCGTTGATGACGGGGATGTCTTGAATTACCGTGATGAACGCGGCGAGATCTTCCAGGTCAAGTTGGTCGGGACCATACCCGTCCGCCTCTCGGTATTCCAGGGGAATGTGCTGATATCGGCGGCCCATTTCACCGGCCGCTTTCCGTCTGAAGACGGATACCGCATGCTGCTGGTGGATACAGCACACGAAGATGCGCAGGAGGTTATGAATGCGCTCGCTCAACGTCTGGAAATTATTGGCCTTGATCTGACCACCACCGGCGGACGCATGCTGGAGTTCTATGGTGTGCAAAGCACCTACCTGACCATGTTTCTGGTACTTGGCGGCATGGGACTGCTGCTGGGCAGTGCGGGCCTCGGCATCGTGGTTCTGCGCAATGTAATGGACCGGCGGGCTGAACTGGCGCTGCTGAAAGCCCTGGGCTACCGCCACAATGCCATTCGCAATCTGGTTCTGCTGGAACACGCCATGCTGCTGGCCGCCGGATTGCTGATAGGGACTTTCGCCGCCGTGATTGCCGTACTGCCGTCACTGACCGCCCCCGGCGCCGATGTTTCAATCGTCCCGCTGCTGCTGACCCTCGCAGGCATCATAATCAGCGCATTACTGTGGACAGTTCTGGCCACCATCGGGGCCTGCCGAGGCGATTTGCTGCCAGCCCTGCGCAGTGAGTAGAAAGACTGCTACTTCTGATAGGCTTCATCTTCGACCGGCTGGCGCACGCCTTTTTCCGGTTCAGCGGTCACACCTTTTTCCGGTTCAACCGGCGGGGGTGCGGGTGCACGCTCAATGACCGGAGCAGGTGCAAGTACCAGACGGAAACCAAAACTGTTGCCGCGATTGCGCCCGCCATGCAGCGCCAGACGGAAAGTACTGCGCAACTGATTCTGATTATGACTGCTCCATGCTCCCCCGCGCCAGCATTTGAACAGCATGCTGTCACGATCTGAAGTAGTCGCCTCCCAGACGTTACCGCCGACACCAAACAATCCCCAGGGATTACGCCAACTGCGCTCAACAATGCATGTTACCGCAAAGCCGTCATCATAGCCGGGCACATTATCCCAATCGCCCGCACCTTCAGCGCCGTGATAATTTCCGGCACTGCCGCTGCGCGGCGGCCATTCATTGCCCCAGGGGTATTCACGCCCGTCACCGCACTGCGCAAATTTCCCCCACTCCTTGCTGGTAGGCAGCCGGTAGCGCAGATTGCCGGGAAGCTGGCCGCCATCCCTATCGGTCAACCAGTCGGCATACTCAACGGCGTCGTTGAAATTCACAAAAACCACCGGCTGACGCTCACCATTCAGATCATGCCCCATGAAATCGCCACTGCTGTGTTCCGGCTTGAAACGACGGTATTCATTATTAGCCACCGGATATTTACCAACCCACATGCGCAGCGCATCAATCCACACAAACTCCATCCCGGTCGCCGGTGACTTCCAGTCCTCCCCCTCGACCGGACGCGCCTGAACCGGAGCAGCGCTCATTCCCGTAAAGACTGCCAATAATAACCCGATACTGATCAATCCCGAAAGAGTCCTTACTTTCATATTCTGCCCCCGTGTGTGTGTTCAGTTACAATCTGAATGCACCATGCCACAACCAAAGGCAAAAAATCAACCTTTTTCAGGAAAATGATTATTCCACGGGCGCATCTGCGAGTTGATGCATACTTCATACTGTTTTTGTATTGCATTAGAAGTTATATTTTTGGATAACTATTTTGTACATTTTCCCGTACAGCAACGACATACAGGAGAAAATGGCCCCACGGATGGGAAACCCGGCCCACGGATCAATACAAATCAGGGACTTCCGAA
>PXDI01000223.1 GCA_003565095.1 PVC group bacterium
GGTATATGTACCGTTACCGTTCTTATCATTCAACGGTGTGGTTTCCGGTTCCCAGTTATTGAAGGATCCGGCGATACTGACCTTGCTGCCTGGCTCGGTTACCAGTTGAAAGGTAATCCTTTTCCGTTTCGGTTTATCTGTGCTCATATTTTACACCATATCATTTTATTATTCTCGTAACACCAGCAATTAATATGTTCTTTAACTCAGCTATTGTCAAGCAGGTTGATTACCCTGAAAACCTCGCTGACGCTCCAGGCCTGCGCACCGCATCCGCGCTGCCGGTGCGGTGAGTTGCCTTCTACAATTTCCGGTAAATGACCAAGACATCCGGCATTTAGTTGAAAGGTGCTGCTGCCGAGAATATCGAGCGCCGGTTGACGTAATTCTTCTCCGCCTGTCATAAACATTGCCTCACAGTATGAGGGGAAGGGCCAGACCCAGGCCGTCCCGTTATGGTAGGCCGGCTTCCGGCGCGTATCTTCATCGCCGCGGTAATGACCCCAGTAGGGATGGAACGGATCATTTAATAGCCTGCCGTCGTGGTAGACCGGCAAGCCGTTCTTTACCGGCCGGTCGGCCAGACTGCGGATGGCCCCGGGGACAAGCAGTTCTTCGCAAGCTTCCAGTATTCCGGCTGAGATCTTTTTGTCAACGATTGCACCGAGAGTTACCGCCAGTAACTGATTACTGCGGCAGGCGTCATCGGCAAGTGCCTCGCCGGCCGGTGTTCCCGGTGCGCAATGCAGACAATCGGCAAGTCCTTGCTGTCCCGGCAGGACGAAATAGCGCTGAATGGATTCACGGACCTGCTCAGCCAATGCGGCCCAGCGCGGCTCGTTGAGTTCTTTGGCCAGTAATTGTAATGCTGCATGCCATAAAGCCTGGATTTCAATCGGATAGCCTTCACGCGGTGTGGCTGCCGGATGGTTTGTATCCATCCAGGTAAAATGTGCCGGGCTGAATATCAGTCCGCTGTGCTTATCCATCTTGATGCCGTTGGGCGTTCCTTCTATATAATGTTTTACAATCGAAGCCACAATACTGCTGACCGTCCGTCCGCGGGCGGATGCGTGCAGGAAATCGGCGGCTGCCCCGGTGTTAATCAGATCTCCGGCCGCCACAAAGAACCACAAGGGAGCGTCCGATGTGTCGCGGTTACTGTCATCATTGCCGCGGATCATGTTCGGCAGAGTGCCTTTGCTTTCGAATCCGGCAAACTGCAGCAGAATGTCGCGAGCAATAGAGTGCTGGCCGGCGGCAATGATGCCGCGCAGACAGATCAGTGTGTCTCGTCCCCAGTCAAGAAACCATGGATAGCCGGCGATAACAGTACTTGAATCATCGCGCCTGACAATAAAATCATGGATGGATTGCTGTAAGACCTCTTTCAATGATACAGCATTGGTAAAGTTGTCGGACGCGATATTCGCCGGTTGGTCCTTAACCGTGTTTATTTGGCTGCCCGCAGCATTTTCAACGATGGCTGATAGCACCGTTGTCTCCCCGGTTTTGAGGCTGCATTTGAAATAGCCCGGACTGAAAAGATCAGACTGGCTTTCAAGTCCGCGTTCAGCTTCGACGGGATGGGGTACGTTATACTGCCATTCCGGCTCTGTTACAAAATCGCCGCTGCTGATTGTTACTGACAGGCGGTTGCCGCTGGAGGGGGTGAAAACAAAGCCCCGTTCCTGTTCTCTCAGCGCCGCAGGCCATTCGCTTTCCGCTCCGAGATAAGCTTTTGTACAATGATGGAAATTGCGGTCCTCGATATCCGGCCGGATTATGATATCCACCGCTTCATGTGCGGCGAGTTCACTGCCCGCATCATTGTTGACGGCCCTTTTGACAGAAAGCTCGATGCGGTTTTCATCCGGAACCATCCGCAATACAAAGCAAAGCGGGACTTGATTTCCCATGCCGCAGGGGAGCGCGAAATTCCAGCAAAGCCTTCCGGTTTCGTCTTTGGAGAAGCCGGTAGCGGCTGAAAGGTTGATTTCCTGGAAATAGTCGCGAAAAACCAGCCATGCCCGGCAGCGAGTGAGCATAATATGGCGGTCAACAGGGACCGCCGCATCCGTGTTGGCCGCCAGCATGGCATCATAGATGCTTTCAAGAGAACCCCAGGCGCCGCGTACCTGGCTTAATGCACCGCGGCTGTTGGTGCAGATAGCATATAAATCCCGTTCGGAAATCTCGTTTCCGGCAAAACTGTTTGCAGCGGTTCCATCTTTAAACCCGGTCAATGCCAGCAGGCTTGAAATACTGCGGCGGGTTTTGGGGCTGTCGAACACAGTCATCCGCAGCTCGTACGTTGCGTGTTTCTCAGATACGCCTGGCGGAGCAAGAACGGTGAACCATGTTTGTCCGTCACGGGGCAGGGCCTTATGATGAGCGAGCACCTTTCCTTGATGACGGATTTCAGCAATAAAGTGTGTGTCGGCCTGTATCAGTAAGGCATGGTTTGGCGGCAGCAGAACTGTTCTGCGTTTATCGCGCGGCCACTGCCACAAAACCACCTGCGGATAATCCCGGCCGGATATGAGAGCGCATGCCTGCCGCGGATTGCGCCGCAATGCCGCGGCGTATTCATCAATGCGGTGGTCATCGGCAGCGTTGTTGTTCCAGAAAGAGTCCAATTGCACCGCCAGAGCGCGAAAGCGTCTGCGGCGTGTTACATGTGCCGGCAGGTATGGCAACGCACCGTGTAATACCGGTGCGGAATCGGGGCTTTCCGCCGGAGTAAGGCAGATTGCCGCCGCCTGCCCAAGTTCAACGCTAAGTGTTTCGCCGTGACTGGAGCAGACTATCCGGCGGTTGCTCAGCAGGTCTGTTGATTCCTCAAAAGGATATTCCTCCCGGTCCCAGGTTACCATGCCCGGTCGTGTTTCACTAAGATTCACCAGTATCAGCAGCCGGTTCCTGCCGTCAGGTGAACTGCGTCGCAGAGCCAGTGTGTTGTAATGGCCTTTTTGCACGAGCCGCAGCTCACAACCGGGCTGGTAGCATGGGTGTTCAATCAGGATATTGTTCAGCTTACCGATGAAGCTGCGCAGGTTGTTTTCACTGTTCCAGCTTAAATCATTCAGTTCATGGACATCGATTTTTTCTGTAGCCAGCCACTCGAGTCCGTTGGTGATCCCAAAAGCGCCTTGCTGCGAAAAGAGGGCTGCCAAAGCTGTTCGCATGCGGGCATGATCGCGAGAGACAGCCGCCAGGCGGTTGTTGTCGTGCGTCTCGGCAAAATTGATCAATATGCCGTGTTCCTGGTTAATCGGGTCAGCATGGGTGAAATAACCCTCAATCTGCTGCTGGTCGTAATTCTGGAAAAGCTCAGAGTAGGCCCAGTCGAGATTGGCGCGATCAAGCAGCTCAAGCATTGTTGCTATTTTTCCGCCCAGCCCCTCAAGCATAAAAATTGTATCAGGGTATTCTTCACGGACGCGGGCGGTAATGTATTCCCACACGGGGACCGGTACCATGTAGCCTGCATCACAACGAAACCCGTCGACTCCCTGCCTGCACCAGTAGAGAAAAACTTCGGCCATATACTGCCATAATTCACGGTGAGAATAGTCAAGTTTTGAGAGGTCTTCCCATGTAACACCCCATGCTCCCGGTGACTGGAAAGAGCGGTCTTGATTACGGGCAAACCATTCGGGGTGGTGGATCTGCAGCCACGAGGCCCAGCCTGTGTGGTTAATCGGAATATCGATAAACAGCCGAGCGTGCCGTGCATGGACGGCATCAGCCAGTTCATGAAACTGGTCCAGCGGCGTAGTGAGGCGGTCAAACTCCGCCAGGGCCGGGTCGATATCCATAAAATCGAGACAGGCAAACGGACTGCCGAAACGGCCCATCCGCGCGTAGGTTGTAGGTACCGGGTGAATCGGCAGAAGCTGGACAATCCGGAACCCGCAGTCATTGATAATTGAATCAAGCTGTTTGATTAAGTCGCGAAATGTTCCTGAGCGCGGAATAACGTTATAGCCGGCATTATCAAGACGGCGGATACAATCACGTTCGGATTGCTGTGTTTTCGTTGTATTGGCAAACTGACGCACAAATGCGCAATAGAGTGTATTAGCGGAGGCGAAATCGGCCGGCTCAACCTTGATGACAATATTATCGCCCTGCGGCCAGAGTGCTTTATCCTGCCCATCAAGCATGGCATAGGCTTTCGCTTCAAATCGGCCGGTTTCCGCCAGCGGCAGGTCAATCTCAAAGCGGTTGGCGTTTCCGGGACAGCGGCGCATCGGCAGGTCGTGCCAGTCACGGGCCAGTACCGCACTGCCGGTTTCAACATTGTCAATGATTTCGCGGCGGCGGATCCCGCCGTAACCGATATTGGTGCGCAACCAGGCCTGCGCGTTGTTTGCGTCAGCCAGCTCCAGCTCAAAGCGTATTACATCGCCTGTATGGCGGATTATGCGCATGCCGGTTGCCGGTATCTGTAAAGGATAACTCATCTTTCTAATCCTGCATGTTCGGGGAGGGAAACAACTTCAGAATAATGAGGTAAACTGTTGCGCTTGTCAAGCGGATGAAATCAGCATTGCTGATGGGGGCGCATCTGTGATTAGGTGCAAATACTTTATAGTGCAGCAGAATACGCCGCCCACAGAGGGGGACAGGAACCCACGGATGGGAGGAGGAAGAGAAGAGGGAGATTTGCGTGTACGAGTATGTGTACGAGTACGGTAAGACCATTCGGAC
>PXDI01000178.1 GCA_003565095.1 PVC group bacterium
AAATTCAATTGGAAGTCCAGTCAGAAGCCCCCGGCCGCTACTTCCGTTATATCATCCTGCCACCTGAATAGCAGCGAGTTTCCTCGCTTTCTTCACCAACCCGACCGCTCTACCCAGCGCTTTGCTTTTAGCCTTTATCGACTCCATCTCACGCAAAGCCTCTGCAAGCAACTCCGGCACAGAAGAGGGTGGGGGTTCTATACCTTCTCCATCTGCGGTTAGCGTTTTGGATGTTTTTTCCTCTGTCGCATAGCAAAAAAATTCGCTGCTTTTTTTTGGGGGGTCGCACTTCGGTGTCTTTGTGGCACCCGTTTTATAATTTGTGGGTGCTATTGTGGGTGTTTTCGTTCACCATATTTCAGAGCATTTCACAAGATCACAACCTTCGGCACTCCATCCGCATAATTCGGCTCAATGCCAAAAAAAACCAATAAAAAAGGGCTTTTCCGTGAAGAAAAACCCTTTATTTTTGGTAGCGGGGGTTGGATTTGAACCAACGACCTTCAGGTTATGAGCCTGACGAGCTACCAGACTGCTCCACCCCGCAATCAATAATGTCCATAATCTACACGTGTGCGTTCCCGTGGTCAAGTTGTTTTGTTGACTTATTTTTATCTCATACTGTGAAACGCTTTACAGTGCACGCATTTTTGCTTATTTTATCTCTTTTTCAAGCACAGTAATGATTAGTAAGGAAGCGGTTTATGAGAATATTGTCAGGCATTCAGCCATCCGGCAAGCTGCACATCGGCAATTATTTCGGTATGATGCAGCCGGCTCTGGAGTTACAGCAGCAGGGCGAGGCGTTTCTGTTTATTGCCAATTACCATGCATTGACAACCGTTAATAACGGCGATGTCTTGCGGCAGGCCGCATTCGATGTTGCGCTCGATTTTCTGGCCTGCGGACTTGATCCGCAGAAAACTGTTTTTTTCAGGCAAAGCGATGTCCCGGAAATCACTGAGTTGACGTGGCTGCTTTCTGTGGTAACACCAATGGGCCTGCTTGAGCGTTGTCATTCCTACAAGGATAAGCTTGCCAAGGGGATTGCGTCCAGTCATGCACTCTTTTCTTATCCAGTCTTGATGGCGGCTGATATTCTTGCGGTTCAAAGCAATGTTGTGCCTGTCGGTCGTGACCAGAAACAGCATGTTGAGGTAACCCGCGATATCGCCATCAAGTTCAATAATCAGTACGGTGAAATATTTACAATACCGGAACCGTCTATCAGGGATACTGTTGCGGTCGTTCCGGGGATTGATGGGCAGAAAATGTCAAAATCCTATAACAACCATATAGAGCTATTCGGCAGCGAGAAAGAGACACGTGCCAGAATTATGCGGATCGTAACGGACAGCACAGCGCTGGAAGAGCCCAAGGATCCTTCTGAATGCAGCATAATGGCGCTGTTCCGGCTTGTCGCACCACCTGATGCGGTGAAGGAAATGGAAGCTTCATACCGCGCGGGTGGATATGGATACGGCACTGCCAAGAAAGCGCTGTTTGAGATGGTCTGGGAGTATTTTATGCCATTCAGACAAAAGCGGGCGGAACTGGCAAGCGATCCGGCTGCCGTTGAAGAGATTTTGCAGCGCGGTGCAAAGCGTGCACGTGCTGAAGCGGCGGCCACACTGGAAAAGGCAAAACGTGCGATGGGGCTTCTATGAATCAATCTATCTTTAGCAAAGAATGCAGGTAACGCAGCTTATGTCTGAAAATGATCAAAACAACACCACTGATTACAAAGTTGAGCTTGATATTTTTGAGGGACCGCTTGACTTGCTGCTGTATTTGATACGCAAAGAAGAGGTGGATATCTATGATATCCCGATAGAGCGTATTACCACGCAGTATCTCGAGTATATCTCAATGATGAAAATGCTTGATTTGAATATTGCCGGTGAATTCATCGTAATGGCGGCAACTTTGATGATGATTAAGAGCCGGCTGCTGCTGCCGCAGGATGAAAGGCCCGAACTGGTTGATGACGATGAGGACGATCCGCGCTGGGATCTGGTACGTAAGCTTGTCGAATATAAAAAATTCAAGGATGCCGCGTCCCGTTTGCAACAGCGTGAACTGATGCAGGAAAACATATTCGGCCAGGGATCTGACGCCATGATTCTGGAGCCAGAAGATCCCGGGCTTGTTTTGCAGGATATCAGTCTTTTTGATTTGCTGGCGGCTTTCCGTGAAGCACTTGACCGCGCCCGTCCAGAGGATATAAGCGAAATTCATGCAGAACGTTTTACGGTTGCCGACAAGATCGCGGAGGTGATTGAGGTGGTGCGTAAGCGGGGGTCAGTCGGGTTTTCTGAACTGTTTCATCCTGAAGCATCACGCCCTGAAATTGTTTGCACTTTTCTGGCATTGCTGGAGTTGATACGTTTATGCCATGTTGCAGCACGTCAAGACAGCCATTTTGGTGAGATACGGTTGACGGCACGAGATGATATGAATACTGAACAATCTGATGCGGAGGAGGTTTTAGATGAACACGAACAGTGAACGGGTTGCATCACTGAAGCAGCTTGTCGGCGGCATGATTTTTGCGGCCAACCGGCCGTTGCCGTCAAAGGAAATCCGGCAGTGCCTTAAGGCTGTTGCCGAAAATGATGCGGACACAGGCAGTGTTTTTGCCGAAGTTCGGGAAAAGGAAATAGTTGCAATTATTGAGGAATTGCGCCGTGATTTTGTGCGGCTTGAATCAGGCTTCTCGATTGCCGAGGTTCCCGGCGGCTATCGCTTACAGAGCGATGTGGTATGCGGCCCATGGTTGAAGCAGTTGCTGGATGTTGGCCGTCCTAACCGGTTGTCGCAACCGGCTCTGGAAACACTGGCGATTATTGCATACCGGCAGCCTATCTCAAAAAGTGAAATAGAATCTGTTCGCGGGGTAGGGGCTGATCACGTGATACGGTTATTAATGGAAATGCAGCTTGTGCGCATTACCGGCCGTAGCGATTTGCCGGGAAGACCATTCCTGTACGGTACGACCACAACATTTCTTGAGCATTTTGGGTTAAGAGGTATAGAGGATCTCAGTGATGTCGAGCCGGCCTTGAGTGCGGAGATCGGCGCTTTGCGTAAACGTGAGGCAGGGCTTGAACTTAAAGAGCAGCCGGAATTGCTGCCGGATGAAGATGTCGTCAGCAACATTGCGGACGGTGATGATGTTCCGCAGTCTGAATAATGACTGCTGCAACTGCGGTTATGTACCGTACAGTCAAAAAAGGAGTATAGCTATGAAATATACTGATTTATGTAATTCGGGCGTTGAGAAATTAATGACCTATGAGCCAGGCAGACCGATTGAGGAGGTCGCTCGTGAGCTGGGGCTGGATGCGGACTCCATTATTAAACTGGCGTCTAACGAGAACTCACTAGGCCCGTCACCGCTTGCATTGACAGCCATGTCACAGTTGGCAGAATCGGTGCATCTCTATCCGGACGGAGGGGCATATTATTTGCGCCAGGCCATTGCCGCCAAGCTGGGGGTAAAGGCCGGGCAAGTGCTGCCAGGTAACGGCAGCAATGAGTTGATCGAGTTGCTGGGGCATGCTTTTCTGGGTCCTGATGCCGGAATTGTCATGGCTGACATGGCCTTTGTTGTTTACCGGCTGGTTGCCGCGGCAGAAAAGGCGCCGGTGATCAGTGTGCCAATGCAGGATTATACTCACGACCTTGATGCAATGCTGGCAGCAATTGAACCGTCAACAAAAATTGTTTTTATCAGCAATCCCAACAACCCAACGGGAACAATGGTTTCCGGGGAAGCGCTGGATGCTTTTATCAATTCAGTTCCCGAGCATGTTATTGTCTGCGTAGATGAGGCTTATATCGAGCTGCTTGCGCCGGATCAGCAGCCGGATATGCTGAAATATATCGGCACAAACCACAAGGTTGTGGTGCTGCGCACATTCTCGAAAGCCTATGGATTGGCGGGACTACGGATTGGTTATGCGGTTGCGGATGCGGAATGCATTTCATTGCTGCACAAAGTACGGCAGCCGTTTAATGTCAATGCCATGGCCCAGGCGGCCGCCATTGCCGCACTGCAGGATGATGAACACGTTGCGCGCAGCAGAAATATGGTCAGAGACGGGTTGGCGTTTTTTGAACAGGAATTCAGCGCGGCCGGGCTGCGCTATGTTCCTTCTGTGACTAATTTCATAATGGTTGAAGTCGGCAACGGAGTAAAAATTTTTGAAGCGATGCAGCGACGCGGTGTGATTATCCGCCCGATGGCCGGAGCGGCCCTGGCTGGATGGGTGCGGATTACCGTCGGCACGCCTGAAGAGAACCGGCGTTGCATGCAGGCCTTGATTGAAAGCATAGCGCAGGAGATGCGGTAATGTCGCAGCGTATAGCGATACTCGGCCTCGGGCTGATGGGGGGCTCCCTTGCGCTGGCAATGCGTGAAAAGGCTGTGCCGGCAAGTATTGCATTGTGGGGACGCCGCGCCGAAACAAGGCGGCGTGCGGCTGAGCTGGGATGTTCAAGTGAGGTCTGTGAGTTTGTGAATGATGCCGTAAAGGGCGCAGACCTTGTCATTCTGTGCGTTCCGGTCTGTGCAACACCGGAATTGCTGGCTGATATCGCCCCTGATTTAAAACACGGCGCAGTAGTTACTGATGTTGGCAGTACCAAACAGTGGATTGAGGCAGAATGTTCACGGTTAGTTCCTGACGGTGTTGAGTTTGCGG
>PXDI01000331.1 GCA_003565095.1 PVC group bacterium
CAAGCGAATTCAACAACACATCTATCCCGGCAATCGTCACACGTCCCGAGGTCGGCGGCAGAAAGCCCGCAAGAATCCGCATTGTGGTTGTCTTGCCCGCACCATTCGGACCAAGAAATCCAACAATGTCGCCACGCCGTACCTCAAAGGAAATATCGTCTATGGCCGCCAACCGGCCATAACGCCTTGTCAAATGCTCTACTGATATCATTTTTTTTACCAATATTCTGGATTCACGCAATCGAACCACCTATTATGACTTTTCATGAGCTTCAGTCAAGCAGACAGCAATAATTTTGAACCCGGCCATGAAGTTTATTTACCGGCGACATCCGGCTATCCCTTTGCGCATGGGTTCCGTCTGCAGGAAAGACCGGGGTTTCCCTACACGGAACGGCATATCCAGTGCCTCTGGGCGGAAATCACCGCACGCAATCAAACCCTCAAGACCGAAGACGGACAAAGCGTCAGTGTCGTCCATCCCGGCCGCTGGAATCTGGAAAGCGGGCCGGATTTCACCGGGGCGGTCCTGATCCTGGACCCCGGACGCAGGCAAATCAGCGGTGACATTGAAATACACATTGCTCCGCAGGACTGGCTGCGGCACGGACACCAGAATGACCCCGCATATAATAATGTCATCGCCCATGTCACTTATCTGCCCGGGAATTTTCCGGACGTCCCGCCCGGTGCGCTGAGAATTGTACTGCGCCAGACTATTAACGACGATCCGGCGCTGCTTTTTGAAGATATGGACGTGACCGCCTTCCCCTATCACCGGCCACCAGTCCAGACGCCGCCTTGTGCACGCAGGTTGGAGCGCCTGCAAACTCCTGAAAAAACCGCCGTACTTGAGGCCGCCGGCATGGAACGGCTGCGCCTGAAAAGCGCGCGTATCAGGCAATTGGCCGGCAACTGCGGCGAGGAACAGGCGTTTTACGAAACCGCGCTGGCCGCGCTGGGCTACCGGCGTAATGCGGCGGCCTTTCGCCTGACAGCCCGCACACTGCGCCTTGGCATCCTGCAAGCCGCTTGTGACAACAATGTTGAAACCGCCTACGCTATACTGTGCGGCACAGCCGGGCTGCTGCCGGGCGATTTGCCGGAAGGCGGAACCGCGGACCAGCACGCCCGCTTGCGACAGTGGTGGAATATATGGTGGAAAACACGCGAAACACTGGCATCCGAACCGCTCGATAAAACCATCTGGCGGCGGGACGGACTGCGCCCGGCCAACTTTCCCGAACGCCGGATGATGGTTGCCGCCATCTGGTTTGCCGCCGGGGCAAAACTGTGGAACAAACTGCGCAGCGCCGCCGGGGAACTCCAACCGGCGGCCGCCATCCGCCAAATGCGTGCAATCCTGCAAAAAGGCCTGCAACACGACTACTGGTCATATCACTATTCATTTTCCGGCAAGCGTCTCGAAAAACCGGTCAAACTGCTGGGCAATGCCAGAATTGCCGCGCTTATAAACAACACCGTGCTGCCGATGCTGGCGGCAACCGGCCATGACATCAGTTTACTTGCCCGCGAATGCCCGGCGGAAGCAAGCAACAGCATCACGCGCCATACCGCCCACGCCCTGCTCGGGCGCGATGCGCCAGACAGCCTATACTCAACCGGCCTGCGCCAACAGGGCCTCATTCAGATTTTCAACGACTTCTGCAGCCACCCCGGTGCATGCCGCCGCTGCGCTTTCGCCCAGGCATTCGAAAATATGCAAACCGGATAGAACCAATATGACCAGACACACAAAAAACTCCGAAGACGCAACACCGCCCTGCATCTCAAAAAAGCTCGGCTCTACTGCGTTGTTTCTACTGCTTGCCACGGCCGGGATGCGCCAAAGTCACGCACAACCCGGCTCAACATCAACCGCCCCGCCGATGCAGGCACGCCTTGAACTGGTGGGACTCACCCCGCAAATCACACTTGATGCCCCGTACCTGACTTACGGCGACGGATATACAGAGCGCATGCCGTGGCTGGGTGAAGATTATATTGAACGCACATGCGTGGCGCATATTGAAGTCTCATGGTTTCACTGGAGCCGATTCTCGTTACGCGTCACGCCACAGGCTTCAGGCCGGATGGAACTACGGCTTTCGGGACCGTGGGTACGCGACCCCCTCGGAATCACGCAGCGGATCGAAGTGCTGTGGGACAATCTTACTGCACAGGGGGCGGTGCTGGTAAACGGCAGTTTTGAGCACCTTGAACGCGGACAACCGCAAGGCTGGTATTACCCGCGCGGAACCAGCAGCGGCATTCTTCGCAATCGGCCTGAACCGGTTGACGGACGGCATATGGCATGCACATGGCACGAACAGCCTCTGATTACCGGTTTTGAAGTGCATGCCGGCAGGCCGGTCACCATCAACGGCTGGGCCCGGATGCGTCAGCCGCCACACAAGATTGACTATCCGCACTTTACCCCCGGAACATCCGCCGCCGTGCAGCAGTTGCAGCAATTCCGCCGCGGGGTGAACATCGGCAACTATCTTGAATCACCGCCCGGCGATAACTGGGGGGCCACTTATGATACAAGCGATTTCGCCGCAATCCGCCGCGAAGGGTTCGATCATGTCCGGATTCCGGCCGCCTGGCATTATTATACCGGAACCGCGCCGGACTTTTCAATCAACAGTGAATTTACCGCGCGTGTCGATTACCTGATTACCAATGCACTGGCACATGGGCTGGCGGTCATCATTAATCTGCATCATTTTGAAGAATTCATGAATGCTCCGGAAGAACAGCTTGAGCAGTTTACCGCAATCTGGCGGCAACTGGGCAAGCATTACGCCGCGTTTCCCGACCGCCTCGCCTTTGAGCTGCTCAACGAACCAACCGGACAGGCGCAAGGGGCAATCCTCAACCGCGCCTTTGCCGCCGCGCTGGCGGCAGTCCGTGAAACCAACCCGCAACGGCTCGTGCTGATCGGCCCGGCCAATTACAACGATCCATACGAATTGCGCCACCTGATTGTTCCCGCCGACAGCAACCTCGCGGTTACTGTGCATAACTACCGCCCGCACCTGTTTACACATCAAGGAGCGGCCTGGACCGCACCGCAAACCGATACCATCGGGCTGACCTATCCGGGGCCGCCGCGCAATCCGCTGCAACCCGCCCCCACCACCGCAGCTTTTGAGTATATCCCGCCGTGGTTCAACGCCTACAACCGCGAAAATACCGCCGCAAATCCAGTCAGCCGCCGCGCGTTTATGCCCGCCATGGAACTGGCCCGCGCATGGTCGGACTATACCGGAATCCCCGTACGCCTCGGTGAATTCGGTTGCATCAGAACCATTGCATCCGACTCACGCATGCGCTACTACAGCGATGTCAGAATCCAGGCCGAAAAGCTCGGTATGGGCTGGACCATCTGGGACTGGCGCGCATGGTTCCGCTACTGGAATCCAGCGACACAACAACCCGAACCAGGCATGCGCCAAGCCCTCTTCCCGGAACATCAGAACTGAAGCGACAGCCAGGTCGTGAAATGTAAAGAATAGAACGAGTGGAATCTGGGGTATATGTCTTGGAGTCCACCGGCATCGTGTTCTCCGGGAACTACGTCGAGGATGTACTTGGGCCAATGCCGCGGGGCCAGATGGTCCAGTTTGACAAGGTGTTTGGTGAGGGAAACCGGATACAGGGGAACATCGCCATCAACCACTGGAATCGAAGCCATCCGGAGACTGTGCAGGGAGCCATTCCGGCTCCGCCCCGGCTCGATGTGTTCCCTCTTTTTGATCCAGGAAGCAGCCCCAACAACACGCCGTAGGATATTCGGCGCTAACACGCCGAAATCTTCAGCGTGATACCGTTCGCCCGCGGAAATGATGCCTTGACATCATGTCGTGTGATGCTACTATGCTGCCATGAGAACAACATTGACTATAGAGGACGACGTTCTGGACAAGGCGCGAGCTCTGGCCGCGAAAATGCATAGCCCCTTCCGACGGGTTGTGAATGAGGCGCTTCGCGCCGGTCTGCAGGCGGTAGAGAAGCCGTCGCTGGCCCGGCCCTATCATACTCACCCCCGCAAACTGGGGCTGAAGACGGGAATGAGTCTGGACAACATCCAAGAGTTGATCGCGCAGATCGAGGGGGAGGCGTATCGGTGATCCTAGTGGACGCCAACATCCTTCTGTATGCAGAAGATCAACTCAGTTCGCGTCATGCCGCGGCGCGCGCATGGTGGGACACTGAACTGTCCGGAAACTCTCCAGTGTGCCTTTGTTGGACCGTTCTGGGAGCATTCATTCGCATCGGCACCAACCCGCGTGTGTTTGAGCACCCCCTCTCTCTCGATCAAGCTCTCGCCCGCATTCAGAGTTGGATGGACCAGCCATGCACGCGGCTCGTAAGCCCGACCGAGCGTCATTGGACGGTCTTCCAGAAGTTGCTCCGGGATGGGCAGGCTGTTGCGAACCTTGTCACCGACGCCCATTTGGCCGCGTTGGCCGTGGAACACGGTTGTGAACTCATCTCCACGGATTCGGATTTCTCCCGTTTCTCAGGTATTCGGTGGCGCAACCCCCTCGAATAATGAAGACTGCGTCGAACAAAATAAGGATTAGTTCCGACTGCGAAGCGGTCGGGGACTAATCCCTGGTTCAAGAAGCTGCGGCTATATAAGGGGATTGCTTCAGAGGCATGAATGCGCCAGAACCGGCTGAGAG
>PXDI01000330.1 GCA_003565095.1 PVC group bacterium
ATACCGAACTGGCGCAATACGGGATTATTTATCTTGATGAGATCGATAAGATTGCCGGTGATGGTGCGCGCGGCGGCCGTGATGTTTCGGGGCGTGGAGTGCAAACCAATCTGCTTAAGTTAATGGAAGAGACCGATGTCAGTCTTTTCAGTCAGACTGACCTGCTGGGGCAGATGCAGGCGATTATGGACATGCAACGCGGCAAAGACGGCGGAGCCCGTACGATTAATACCCGGCATATTCTGTTTATAGTAAGCGGTGCATTCAGTACGCTGGGGGAGATTGTGCGTACACGCATTTCCAGCAGCCGCATTGGTTTTTCTGCCAAAACGGCTGACGCACGGACGGATGCAGAGAGTTTGCGCAATGCGGTAACCGCGGATTTTGTTAAATACGGTTTTGAGTCGGAATTTATCGGCCGTCTGCCGGTGCGGGTGGTGTGTGATCCGCTGGATACCGGTGATTTAGAGAACATTCTTTTGCATGCTGAAGGGAATATCCTTGAGCAGTACCGCGCGGATTTTGCCGGTTATGGAATTGATCTGGCACTTACTACGGAGGCGGTCAGTGAAATAGCATCCAGGGCCGGCGAGGAAAAGACCGGAGCGCGCGGCCTTATGACCGTGATGGAGCGGGTGCTGCGCGAATATAAATATGAGCTGCCATCCGCCGGGATAAATTCACTTGAAGTTACCGACAAGGTAATTAAGGACTCGCATACTGAACTCGGCAAATTGCTGAAAGGCCAGTCATCGCGTCGTCGTAAAATGCTATTGGCCGACATTGCCGGATTCAGGCAACGTTTTCAGGAAAAGACCGGCATTGGCCTTGATGTGAGTGATGATGCTGCCGAGTGTATTGTTGAGCAGTGTATCGAAAATGACTGGACGGTTTCCGGGTTTGCCGATCGCCGGCTGCGCAATATTGAATACGCGCTGCAATTAGCCGCGCGCAATACCGGCCGCAGCAGTTTTGAAATTACCCGGGAGTTTGTTGATGATTGTGAAAAGGCTTTATCCCGGCTGGTGGCCGAAAGCTTTACCGCGACCAAGGCATAGAGCTTCAGTTAATGACCGTGTTTGATCAAGAGGTGTTTTTTTGAACCGTGTTGAGACTTTTGATATTATTGTAATCGGCAGTGGTGGTGGCGTGAAGGTAGCGCTGCCGTGCGCGGCAGCCGGGTTGAAGACTGCATTGATCGAGCGCGATGCCTGTGGCGGAACCTGCCTGAATCGCGGGTGTATTCCTTCCAAAATGCTGATATATCCATGCGAACAAGTGGTGCGCATGCGGCGTTCTGCGGGGTTGAACATACGCGGTGCGCAGGATGCGTCGGTTGATTTTTCTGCGCTGGTGCGCCGGACGTCAGAGACAGTTGACGCAATGTCGGCGGGGCTTGAAAAGAGATTCAGCAATAATCCGCCGCTTGAGTTGATTAAGGGCAGTGCCGGATTTGTCGGCAACCGCACTATTTGCGTAAACGGGCGTTTACTGTCAGCCCCGCAAATAATAATAGCTACCGGGTCGCGTCCGATGGTGCCGGATATTCCCGGTTTGGCAGAGACGCCGTTTATGACGAGCCGGGAAGCCTTGCGCTGTGAGAAGCTGCCGCGCAAGCTGCTTGTAATCGGCGGCGGCTATATTGCTGTTGAACTCGGGTTTGTTTACGCAACCGCCGGTTCGGATGTGACTTTTCTGGTGCGCAGCAGATTGCTGCGCAAAGAGGATCCTGAAATTGCCGCGGAGTTCTCCCGGGAATTCACGCGGCATCACAATGTTCTTGAGGGCGTGGATTTTTTGTCGGTGGATCATTCATCCGGGGTTTTCACTGTGGAAGCATTGGATGCTGCGGGTAAACAGCTCAGTTTGAAGGCGGACGGCTTACTGGTGGCGGCCGGAGTTGTTCCTGAAACAGTTGATCTGGCTTTGGATAATGCCGGGATCAATACAACAGAGGATGGGTATATTGCCGTTGATGATTTTATGGAAACAACTGTGCCGGGGATATATGCAATCGGGGATGTTGCCGGAAAATACCTGTTCCGTCACACAGTTAATTATGAAGGGGAGTATCTGGAAAGGTTATTGAAGGCAAAAGCGGCGCGTGTGCCGCTGGATTACGGTCCGGTTCCGCATGCGGTCTATTCTTCACCGGAAGTTGCCGGTGTCGGGTTAACTGAGCCTGAGGCGCGCGCTGCCGGTTACGACTGCATAACAGGTGTCGCGCGATATGCTGAATCGAATCCCGGAGCAGCGCGCGGGCTTGAGCATGGCATTTGTAAATTAATTTTTGACAGAGCTTCACAACGGTTGCTTGGCGCGCATATCTGCGGCGAGGAAGCCGCCGCGATAGTACACATGTTGATTGTTGCTATGAAAAACCGGGCAACGCTGAATGATTTGCGGGATATTATAGTAATTCATCCGGCCCTGCCGGAAGTTGTCCGTGACGCCTGGCGGGGGGTTAGGGGTTAGGCGTTAGGGGCTAGGGGTTAGGCGTTAGGGGTGCTGTCAAATATTGTATTAATTTTAAGAGGTGTGTGGGTGTGTGGGTATGTGAGTGAGATAGATGGAGAGAGAGTGCGTGTGAGAGGAATTTGCAGATGACAGGAACCCACACACTCCCATACCCACATACCCACATACCCACATACATGGTATAGAATAACCAATAAATTTCAAATTTCTTAATGAAACGACGATTAGCCCCAAGACTGGGACGCAATTCTTGAAAGAACGGCAGAACGAGTCAGGAGATAAATGGTGAAGCAGGAAGTTATAGCGATTGACGGGCCGGCGGCTTCGGGGAAATCAACAGTGGCCAAAGAGGTGGCACAGCGCATTGGGGCGGTTTATGCCGATTCCGGTGCATTGTACCGTTTGGTTACCTGGTGGCTGTTGGCGCAGGGGATTGATCCGGAGGATCATCAGGCGGTTAGGGGGGCGCTGGAGACGCTGAAGATCGAGGCGGCGGTTGTGGAAGGAAGGATAACTTACAGCACAGGGGATGAATGTCCGGCTGATGCATTGCGGACGCAGCGCGTTAATTCGGCGGTCAGTCCGGTTGCCGCCAACGCGGATGTGCGCCATGTGGTTACCGCAATTCTGCAGTCACTTGCGCGTTTCGGCATGCTGGTAATGGAGGGACGTGATATCGGTACGGTGGTTTTTCCGGATGCTGCGTTTAAGTTTTATCTGGATGCCAGTCCTGAAGTACGCGCCCGGCGTCGTTTTACCGACAAAGATGGCAATGTTGACAAGGCGGCGCTTGAGGATGTGCACAAATCTTTGGCGCGGCGTGACGTAATCGACTCCAGCCGTAAGACCGCGCCATTGCGCATAGCTGACGATGCAGCAGTAATTGACACATCTGATCTTGATATTGAAGGTGTTGTTAAGAGAATACTGGACACCGTTGCCTCTGATATCTGCTGAATGCCGGGATTGCTGTCAGTTATCTGATGTTTTCGAATTGGGGCACTCGGCTATTGATCTATTTATCAACATTTAGCAGAAGCGTCCCATAGCAACGCCGGAAATGCAGTGATGGAGAGTTGGTATTACTCCAAAGCTCCACTACCAAGCTCATCGAGCGGGGAGAGCGTCCGCTGAGCTTGCTCGGCGGACAAGAGAATTCTGTATAGCGGCGGTGAATCAGCAAAAGACAATATAGCGCCCGAATAGAGTAAAGTTCGAGCAAAGCGCTCTTTTTTGCACCATCCGGGCGCCTTTCTTTTTGCGCGCCCGTTTGGCCTGAATTATTCCGCTCGCTGAGCAAGCTCATCGAGCTGGGGAGGCGTCCGCTGAGCTTGCTCGGCGGATAAGAGAATTGCTTTCCCTTGAACAATATGGCTTGCGGTTTGCGGAATTCTCTATATAAAACGCCATATGTCTGCACTTGCAAAATTATACTTCGGCTGGACGGCTTACCTCAAAGAGCCATGGTCTCCTATGGATTCCTTGCGCAATCCACCGTCGGAGATGCAAACCGCATTGCAAGACGACTGAATCAGCCTGCTTGCTTTCAACTATTCAGCAAAGCGCCTGCAGTGTGTTCTTAATACAAATGATCGAATAAGTCCTCAGGTTATTGCTCAACGTTTGAAAGGCCGCTGGAACTATGCGTTACGCGGATATGAATCCGGTTTCCCGGGATTTGAGCGGAGCTTTGTTTTGCGCAGTCTTGGGCAAAACACAAAAGACGTCGTCAGGCATTATATCCAATCCCAGGTTGATAATTCTGACCTGGTTGACCCGCTTTACCGTGAGAAGATGAACGAACTTCGGTTTCGGCGTGATGATGATGGTTTGGTCAGAAAGAGTCACAAGGCGGCCTATGATCTTTTTCTGCATGTGATTTTTGTTACCGCTGATCGTTATCGCATGTTTTCGCCGGAGGCGAAGATTGTTTTTGATGCATTGAAATCAGGTATGCTTGAGCTTGGCGCTGATCCGTATGAGGGCAGCATCATGCCGGATCATGCACATTATCTGGTGCGATGGCCGACACAGTATAGTGCTGCGGATTTGCTGGAGGCTATGAAGCAGGCATCCTGTCGAATATTGAGGAGGAGTGCGTTTTGGAGTGGTGGTGGATATATAGGAACGGTCGGTCCATATAGTTTGCGGTTGGCGATAGAGCTAAATGGTCGTAACG